>JBBFKY010000013.1 GCA_037481875.1 Desulfosoma sp.
GGGACCGCGCGAACGCAAGCTCTTTGATATGGCTGACCGCCGCGCTTTGGACTAACAGGATAAACGAAAGGTCTCAAGCTCGGTTTGAGGCTCGCAGGGGCGAAGCGGTGCTTCGTCCCTGCTTTAATGGCCATGGAGGCACTGGTGTAGCCAGTCCTTAGACAGCGACCTGTGGGGATGGCTTTACCGGAAGGTAGATTTCAAAAGCCGTCCCGATACCGGGAATGGAACTCGCCAGAATCCGGCCTTGATGGCTCTCCACAATCCCATAGACGATGGATAGTCCTAGACCTGTGCCTTTGCTGAAGGACTTGGTAGTAAAAAAAGGTTCAAAAATTTTTCTCAGAGTTTCTTGATCCATGCCCATACCGGTATCGGCCACGGTGAGCACGGCGTAAGTGCCTGGCTTAAGCCTAGCGCTGGGCATATCGCTTTCATGATGAAATGTTTTTTGTTCCAGAAAAATGGAAAGAGTCCCGCCTTGCGGCATGGCGTCTCGGGCATTGGCCACCAAATTAAGGAGCACGCGTTCCATCTGAATGGGATCCGCCTTGACCCAAACGGGATTCGACGGCAGGATCAGCCGAAAATCAATGTGAAGCGGCAGGGTTGAGGCTAAGGTTTCTTCGAGAGTTTTTAACTTCTTCGTGAGATCGAGGATTTCAAAAGCCGGGGCGTGATCTCGACTAAAATCCAAAAGCTTTTGTACAAGATCTTTGGCTTTCAGCGCCGCCGTGGTGATAGCGTCCAGGTGCCGTTTGAGAGGGCTGGTCTCATCCACCAAACGGATAAGGATGTCCCCATGGCCGAGGATGGGTGCCAGGAAATTGTTAAAATCGTGGGCGATGCTTCCGGCCAATCGTCCCAGAGATTCCATCTTTTGAGCGTGCCGCAGTTGTTCCTGTAACTTTTCTTTTTCTTCCTGTGCCCGCAGCCTTTCGGAAATATCTCGGGCCATCATAAAGAGGACGGATTCCCCTTTGAGTTCAAAAGGTTTCGCGCTGATTTCCACGGGAACTGTGGTGCCGAGTCGGGTCCGCAAATGTCCTTCCACGAGGCACACGGATCGTAACTCCAATTGAGCGGAGCATCGGTCCACGAAATCTTTGCCTTCCGAGGCGTCGATCATGGCATCCCAGAGAGATCCCCGCAGTTCTTCTCGCGCATAGCCGAGAAGGGTCGAAGCGGCTCGATTAGCGTCCAAAATACGGCGGTCTCTTACCCGCACCACAAAAAGAGCATCACCGGCCAATTCAAAAAGCGTGGCATACTGTTTGGTGGACTCCGCCAGTTCTTGGCGAGCCTCGTTACGGCCAATGGCGTTTCCCAGATGCGTCGCCGTGGTTTCCAAAAAAATTCTCGTTTCCTGTGGAATTTCGTCCATGGTACGGGATGCCACGGCTAGGCATCCTACCACGCGCCCTTCGAACTGAATGGGCACCATGGCGATGGTTTTAAGGCTTTCCTGAATTTTCAGGGTGGATCTCGGAACCGCCCACGGTTCGTCAGGCATGGACACAGGGGTTCCTGCAAGAACCGGTTTCATATTGGGAGAATCGACGGAAAAGGATCCAACAGCCTTGACAAGGGCTTCGGATAATCCCTGGTGGCAGACCAGCTCCAGCATGTTCTTTTGGGAATCCAGAAGATAAATGCCGCCGCAATCCATAGATACAGTCTTGAGGATGCTGTCTAGCACCAGGGGCAGGTGCTCATCCAACTGCGTCATGGTGGCAAGAAAGGCGGCGATCCATCTTTGAAAAGTTTCCCGGCGTTCGCTTTCCTTGATCCGTGTGATGTCTGTATGTGTTCCGATCATGCGCAGGGCTTTGCCCGAATCATCCCGTTCCACAGCCATGCCTCGGCCCAGGATCCATTTCCAGGTCCCGGATTTGGTGCGCATGCGAAATTCTACAGCGAACTGGGCTACCTCATTGTTGATGCAACGCTGATTTTCCCAAAGGGCGCGTTGTCGATCTTCCGGGTGAATGCGATCCAACCATTCGGCCACGTTGCCGCTGAATTCCTCAGGTTCGAAACCAAGCATGCGGGTGTAAGCCGGATTGTAATGGACTCGGTCGGTGCGTAGGTCCCAATCCCAGATGCCGTCTGAAGTGGCGTCCATGACAAGACGGTATCGTGTTTCGCTTTCTTGAAGGGCTTCGTAAAGCTCCTGAACTTCGTGTTTTCTTAAAGAAGCCTTCTTAAGCTTGCAGCACATGGGATAGCCTTTCTTTTGGAGACTTGTGTGAGTCCAGACGGTCTACCGTCACAAAACACTCCGAGCCCCACAACGGCCTTGGTGGCACCGTGGCGACTGAGCTGGGCCGATGGCGGATTTTCCGAAACACAACGCAAAGCTTTCACAACGGCGCTTTTTCCCGTATTGTTGGGGCCGGTAAGCACCGTCACGCCGGAATGCAGTTCCAAAACAGTCTTTTATGGGTCATGAAATTTTGTAAAACCGGCCGATGAATCATGGATTCCCTCAACGAATGGAATGCTTGAAGGACAGCCTTTGCGCTCCCAGACGGGATCAAGAGGTTGACGCCAGTGCCTCCAATCACTCAAACAGAAAGGATACCTTTTCATGGTAGAAACGCAACGGGTAAGACGTCCCCTCTCGTTTAACGAACCCAACGAACATATCGATCCGCTTATTGCAGAACTTATGGATCGAGCGGAGGGCATTCAACACAGAGACTTGGTTCGAGAGATGATTCTTGCGGCCCTCAAGGCGGGACAGGAAAGCCGCTCCGTGTTGGATCTCAAGCTCATGAACACCACCCTCAAGGAAATGCGTTTTACGGCCAAGGTCTTTGGCCCATACAAACACAAAAGAAAGGTGACCGTTTTTGGTTCCGCACGAACGACCCCTGAGGATGCTGTCTACGCCATGGCCCGTAATCTTGGGAGAGCCCTCGCGGAATCTGGGTTCATGGTCATTACCGGCGGAGGGCCTGGAATTATGCAGGCGGCCAACGAAGGTGCGGGCCCTGAGAATTCTTTCGGGGTCAACATTCGATTACCTTTTGAACAGGCTATCAATCCGGTGGTGCACCAAACGCCGAGATCCATTACCTACAAGTATTTTTTCAACCGCAAGGTGGCTTTTTTGAAGGCAGCCGACGCCGTGGTCTTGTTTCCAGGAGGATTCGGTACTCTGGACGAGGCCATGGAAACTTTGACATTGCTCCAGACGGGAAAGCATAACCCTGTGCCTTTGGTGCTTGTAGAACCCCCGGAAGATACCTACTGGGTGCGTTTCATGCAGTTTCTAAAAGACGAGCTGCTGTCTCGACGTCTCATTTCACCAAGCGATTTTCACCTTTTTCGGCGCATTCCTTCCGTGGAAGGAGCCGTTGCCGAGATTCGTCAATTTTATCGACGCTATCATAGTCTGCGCTATGTGAAGGACAGTCTTATTTTGCGTCTGTCCGAACCATTGCCGGCTGGTAGCGAGGATTTGTTGCATAAAGATTTTCAGGACATTTTGAAACCCGGCGGTACCATTCGCTTGGGACCTCCCCATGAAGAGGAAAAAGACGAACCTGACTGTGGCAGTTTAACTTACCTTTATGTGGACTTTAACCGCAGGGATTTCGGTCGACTGCGACAACTCATCGATGCCATCAACAGGCTCTAAAACCGGTCTCTTACCACTCTGCTTCAGTCCCGAAAAAGAAGACCCGCTTATATAAAGAGCGTCACAAGCCCTGGGAGCGAGGGCGTCCTAGGCACTAGAACCGGGCGGGAAGAACACCCTCTGGGGAAAACAAACGATTTCAAGATGGGCACGGCACGTTGTGCCCATCGGCAAAAAACGGCGGCTTTCCTGCCGCCGATGCAGGATCCCCTTGGCCGGCCCCCTCAGGGGTGACGTGACGCGTCGCCTCTACGGATTGTGCGAGCGGGACGCCCACGCTCCTAGGAAGAGACAGAGTTTCAAGCTTGTAGGAGCGAAGCGGCGCCTCGCCCCTCCATTAAAATGACACGAGATGCCATAGGTATTGTGAGTTGTCGCACAGGGTTTTAGCCTTGGACCAGGATCATGGGGCCTTACCGTTAACTGCGCATTGCGGAGAGGACGTCACGGATTTGATGACGGGGTAAGAACGCTCGAGGTTCTTTAAAAAATCTTCCGCGGCAGCCCAGTCTTGTGGGGTGGCGTTGAAATGCCGGCAACGGACGGTGACTGTGGCCCCTTGAGAACTTAAGCTGGGATAGAGGCCGATCTGCACCTTGGGGTATTCCAAAGCGAATCGCTCCACCTCCTCGGCAATCACTCCTTCCGAAACACCGAGTGTCAGCTCGAGCACCTGATTTTCTAAGGAGACGGGCGGGCCAAAGAGGCGCTTCAAGGTTTCTTGGGCCATAGGGTGAAGCATTTCGGGAAATCCCGGAAACGCATAAACGGCATCCACCGAAAATCCGGGTGCACCGATGGGATTGTCAATAAGTTTCGCGCCTTCCGGAAGCCAGGCCATTCGTTGACGCTGGTCCGTAAATTTGCGACCGTACCGGCGCGCAAGCCTTTGAAAGCATTCTTCATGGCGCACCAAAGGTCGGCCCAAACCCAAGGCGATCCCTTGTCGGGTTCGATCATCATGGGTGCCTCCGATGCCCCCTGAAACAAAAACGGGCCGATAGCCTTGATGGACCAGGATTGCCAGATGATCCCCGATGACCCTCTCATCGTCAGGAAGGACCATGGCCACTACGGCGGGATGACCGAAACTGACGAAGGTACGAAGCAACCAAGTCAGGTTGTCGTTGGGTCTTTCCCCGTAAAGCACTTCCTGACCCACGGTCACCACTGCAGGTTTCCAGACCTTGTCCATTTTTTCCATAAAATTTATCTCCACACCATTCTTTTTCAACTGAGAGTTTGCCCTCGCGGCAATGACAGCCCCTAAGCTAGGGCACCATAAAAAATCTTTAAAGTTTTTTCCAGCCGCTGCCGATGCCCTAGAGGAAAAGCGCAAAAAGGTTTAGCTTCTTGACTGAGGAGGGAAAAAACATGGAAAAGCAGCCAAGGTTGTCAAGGGTTTTGCCGGTCGGATTGATCATGCTTTTGTGTTCGTTTATGGGATTTTCAGATACGTTCGGCGCCGATTACAAACAATGCGTTGTGCTGGACATTCAAAAACCTTCCAACAAAGTTGAGGTAGATAACGCGACTAGAGTTTTTCTCGATTCCGGGATGCATTTTTTTAACACCAATGACAACTTTAATGTGAGTGTCACAAATAAATGCAAAGACCCTGGAGATCTTTATGTGACGGTTCTGGTTCCTCCTGAGAGTGGATCGAATTTTACGCGCTACTATCATGAGCTTGATGATACGTCCGGACCTCTTCCGCGTATGGCATTAACCACGAACAAAGAGAAGCTTGCTGAGGATTTTCCTAAAGGGTCGAGCGTCCTGTGGTCTTTTGTGGTCACTAAAGATCTCAAATTCCAAGGCCCGTTGGTTTTTGAAGCTTATCTCGTTAGAGATAATGCCACCATTGGTTTTGATTCACGAACAGTTTACCTAAATTTCGACATTACAAAACATTGAAAGATATCCAATTTAAGACATTCCTATTTTGAAGGGATACCGGCTCGGCCGCCGAGGTGTTGCGCCACCTGGGCGGCCGCCCAAGAGGCCCATCGAAACCTTTGAGCAATGGGCCAGCCTTCCAGAAGTCCGTAGACATAAGCGCCGTGAAAAACGTCCCCGCATCCGGTGCTATCCACGGCTTTGACGGGGTAAGCTTCTTGAAAGCTTATGATCCCCTGGCTGCAGTAGACACTGCCTCGGGCCCCCAAAGTGACGGCGCACACCTGCGGCCCGAGGGCGGCTAATCGTCTGCAGGCGCCTTCAGGATCTTCCCTGCCCATGAGACTCTTGGCGAAGGTTTCCGAGGCGATGAAATGATCGTTCCAGCGGGCTAAATCCAGCATGCCGTCCCGAAGGGACCCTGCGTCTACAACCACGGGAACATTCCAGTTTTTCGCTTTTTGCGCTGCGGCCAGAGCGGCTTCCACAAAGAGGCCGTCAGTGAGGAGGACTCGGGATCGACGTAACCGATCCCATGGGATTTCGTCGGGCTCAAGGGGCTTTCCCGTCGGACGTCGCCAAAAGATTGTGCGCCGACCCGTGCCGGGTTCCGCGGCAATGAAAGCGAATTGGGATGCTTCTCCCTTGCGCACGCGCATACCGTCCAGATCCACCCCTTCAGTTCTCAAGGACTCCATAATGGCCGATCCAAAAGGATCATCCCCCACAACACCGCAAAAGAGACAACGTTTTCCCCAGCGTCTGAGTGCCACCAAGGCCGTGGCCACGGGGCCGCCTCCCTGAACGGTCAGATCCCGAAATTCACATTTGGTGTCGGGTTCGGGAAACTGATCGATAAGACCCAGATAGTCCAAGGAACATTGCCCAAGGCCGAACACATCCCATGAGTTTTCCACGGTTGTTTCCATCGGTTCTATCATGGCTTTTGAATTCTCATGATACAAATCGCACACTGGGAAAGATACTCCTTAAAGTTTTTTCGCAACCCAACGGGATTCAGGGTTTTTACACCGGCAAGACGGTTCATGAGCAATTTCAGTGCAGAATTTGGCTTAGGAAAAGACGGGTGCGTTCATGCTTGGGATTGGAAAAGAATTCGTCGGGGCTGTTTTCTTCCACCACGCGCCCGCCGTCCATGAACAAAACCCGGTGAGCCACGCTTCGAGCAAATCCCATCTCATGGGTGACCACCAGCATCGTCATGCCTTCTTGAGCCAGCTCAATCATGACGTCCAAAACTTCTTTGATCATTTCAGGATCCAAGGCCGAAGTGGGTTCGTCAAAGAGCATGATTTTGGGATTCATGCATAGGCTGCGAGCGATGGCCACGCGTTGCTGCTGCCCTCCTGAAAGTTGTCCCGGAAACTTACGGGCCTGATCAGCGATATGCACCTTTTCCAGGTAATACATGGCGGTTTCCTCCGCCTGCTTGCGCGGCACTTTGCGCACCCAGATAGGGCCTAGGGTGAGGTTGTCCAGGACGGTAAGGTGCGGAAAAAGATTGAAATGCTGAAAGACCATGCCCACTTCTGACCGAATTTTTTCAATGTTTTTAATGTTATGGGTGAGTTCAACACCGTCCACGATGATGCGCCCTCTTTGATGTTCTTCCAACCGGTTGATACATCGAATAAGGGTTGATTTTCCCGATCCCGACGGGCCGCAGATCACGATCCGTTCTTTGGCATGTACCTTGAGGTTGATCCCGCGAAGGACATGGAATTCGCCGAACCATTTGTGGACATCGATCATTTCCACCATGGGAGTGGGCTCGGAAGGGGATTGTGGAGTGTCTGCTTTAAGCATGGCTGAGAAATCCTCTTCTAGGGAGCAAAGATCTAATGTTCCGTGGCAAGCTGTCTTTCCAGCCGGCGGCTGTAATGAGACATGGAAAAACAACCGGTGAAGTAAAGAATTGCCAGAAACAAATAGGCTTCACGGCTGAACCCCATCCATTCCGGATTAGATAACACGGTTTGCGTGGTTTTGAGCACGTCGTAGAGTGCGATGATGACCACCAGGGAAGTATCCTTAAAGGCTGAAATAAGGATGCTCACGGTGGGTGGAATCACGATTTTCAAAGCCTGAGGCAGGACCACAAGGCGCATGGTGAGATAGTAGTTGAGTCCCAGGGATTCGGCCGCTTCATATTGGCCTTTGGGAATGGCCTGAAGACCTCCTCGAACCACTTCGGCGATATAGGCTGCCGTAAAGAGAATTATAGCCGCTTGGGCCCTTAGAATTTTGTTGATGGTGACACCGGCCGGAAGAAACAGAGGGAAGATGATGGAAGCCATAAAGAGCAGACTGATAAGCGGGACACCGCGAATGAGTTCGATGTACACCACGCAAAGCAATTTCACGGCGGGCAAGCGGGATTGGCGTCCCAAGGCCAAAAGAACACCAAGAGGATAGGCCGCTGTCAGACCGAAGACGGCGAGAAGCAGTGTTAAGGGCAGTCCACCCCATTGAGTGCTTTCCACGGGTGAAAGCCCCAAAATGCCTCCGGCCATCAAGGTGCCCATGGCGGCCAATCCCACAATCCATGCATAGGCCAAAGTCTTGGTCCAAAATCTTCGGTGCCGTGAAAAAAAGAGAAGCCCAAGCAATAAAACCATGGCCACAGTAGGCCGCCATTGTTGTTCATAGGGATAGAATCCGAAGAGAATGAATCGAATGTTTTGACTGATCACGGACCAGCAAGCCCCTTGGGATTGTCGGCACAGGTTTGAAGGCGTGTTCCATACTGCGTCCACAAAAGCCCATCGAAGAAGGGGGGGCACCGTTTTCCACAGGAAGAACAGAGTCAGGCAGGTCAAAACGGTATTCAAAGGGGTATTGAAAAGATTCTTTCGCAGCCATCCCAGCCGCCCGACCGTCGTCACCGGCGGTTTCACTTCTTCCGAGTTCGTGAAATGGCGTGACGAAGGGGTGGTCTCGAAATCGCTCATCGTTCCACCAATTTCGTTTTTTTATTGTACCAGTTCATAAAGGCCGACGTGGACAAGCTGAAGAAAAGATAGACCGCCATGATCAAGGCGACCCCTTCAATGGATTGCCCCGTTTGGTTGATGGTCGTGTTGGCCACGGAAACAAAATCCGGGTAACCGATGGCCACGGCCAGAGAACTGTTCTTGGTCAAATTAAGCATCTGGCTTGTGAGCGGAGGAATGATGACTCGAAGGGCCTGCGGCAGAATCACCAGCCGAAGCACCTGAGCCGGCCTTAATCCAAGAGACATGGCGGCTTCGCGCTGACCTTTTCCCACGGCTTGAATGCCTGCGCGAACGATTTCCGCCACAAAGGCCGCCGTGTAGAGGACTAAACCCAACAAAAGGGCCGAAAATTCCGGACTGAGAGTTGTGCCGCCGACAAAGTTAAATCCCTGAAGTTCCGGAAGGGCAACGGCCCGAGGACTGCCGAAAGCCCACCATGTTCCAAGAGGGGTTAACAGGATGAGCGCCAAGGAGACACGAAAAACGGGAAAAGGGCGCCCTGTGCGGTCCTGACGGCGTCGAGCCCAAGCTCGTAGCAGCCAAGAAGCCAGGATGGCTCCCATGGTTGCAAGGATCATCCACCGCCATGCCGGATGCGGGTCCAAGGCCGGCACGATGAGACCTCGATTGCATAGATAGACCCCAGTCAGAGGGTTCAGGGCTTGTCGGGGTCCTGGAAGCATCTCGTAAAAGAGCGCGTACCAAAAGAAAAGTTGCAGAAGCACGGGAATGTCCTGCATGACTTCAATGTAGACAGCCGCAAGGCGCGCGATGAGCCAGTTGGAAGAAAGGCGAGCGATGCCGATGAATGTCCCGAGAATCACGGTAAGAGCGATGCCGATGGCGGCCACCTTCACCGTGTTCAAAGCTCCTACCAAAAGGGCTCGAGCATAAGTGTTCGCAGCACTGTAGGGAATCAGGGATTCACCGATTTCAAAGGCGGCTTCTTTTTTGAGAAAACCAAAACCCGAAGCGATGTTTTGCCGGTGCAAATTAGCCACCGTGTTGGTGATCAAATACCAAGCCAGGAGAGCGACGGCTCCAAGGACCAGCACCTGAAAAAGCACGGCACGGATCCTTGGATCGAGCCAGAAAGGTTCCTTGGCATGGGGCATGTGAGAGGGTATCGACGAAGAGGAACGCAATCAAAGCCTCCGTCACGTGTCTTTAAGGCAGGGGAGTAGACCCCATGGAGTCCAGAGTCGATGAGGGATGAGATACGACCGCCTTCAACACTTAGGATATTCGAAACCTTAACAGGCACCGTGACCACCTTCATGCCACGGTGCCTTTCGTGCGGTTTTCATGCCCTTGATTTTAGCGGAAAGGAGCGGCGTACATGAGCCCGCCTTGGGTCCAGAGGGCGTTCAAGCCTCGTTCCATGGCCAAAGGTGTGTTGGGTCCCACGTTTCGCTCAAAGATTTCCCCGTAATTCCCCACTTGTTTGACGATATGATAGGCCCATTTGTCATCCAGGCCTAAGGCGGCGCCAAGTCCTGGAGTCACCCCCAGAAACCTTTGAATTTCCGGATCGGGGCTTTTGAGCATTTCATCCACGTTTTTGGACGTAATTCCGAATTCTTCCGCCTGAATAAGAGCCATGACGGTCCAATTGACGATGTCGAACCATTGGTCATCCCCGTGTCGAACCACAGGAGCCAGAGGTTCCTTGGAAATGACTTCCGGCAGAATAATATAATCCTGAGGGTTAGGGGCGACGGCACGGTGTCCGGCCAGCTGGGACACATCCGACGTGAGACAATCACATCGTCCCGAAAAGAACGCCTTGTTCAATTCGGCATTTTGTTCGATGACCACGGGTTTCCATGGCAGGTTGTTTTTTCTGAAAAAGTCCGCTGCGTTCAGCTCGGTGGTCGTCCCCGGAAGGACGCACACGGTGGCGCCCTTTAGTTCTTTGGCGCTTTTGACACCCAATTTTTTGGGAACCATGAACCCTTGACCGTCGTAGAAATTAACATGAGCAAAATTCAATCCATTGGTGGTTTCGCGAAGCAGGGTTTGCGTTGTGTTGCGGCATAGCACGTCCACTTCCTTGGATTGCAGGGCGGGAAGCCGCTGCACGGCTGTCAAGGGCACAAACTTAATTTTGGTGGCATCGCCGAAAATGGCGGCGGCGATAGCTCGAGCCGTATCCACATCGAGGCCTTTCCATTCGCCTTTTTCGTCGGGCATGCTAAAGCCGAACACCTGGCCGTTCACCCCGACGGTCAGGTATCCTCTGGCCTTAACTTCATCCAAAGTTCCCGCGAAGGCGCTTAAGGCCGACACCAGAATCCATGCCATGACAAGAAACCCCTTGACCGTCTTCATAACGCAATCCTCCTTGTTTGAACGTTTCCCTGAAAGAAGAACATCCCTGCCAACGATCCCATACCAAGGACATCTGTCCATGCACGGCGTTCCGCGCGGATTGGGTGTTTGAAAAAATGAAAAAACATGTCGGCTGCGCCTGGTATTCGAGGGCCCGGGTACGTGGACAAGGCAAGGAGGGTGCGAGAAGGTAGCTCTGGGCCCAAGACTTCTTATACTTCGGCAAGGGTTAAGGGCTCAATGTTTTTTCACACCGGATTCATGGAATCCTTTCAAGGCTGTGTGGTATAAGCCTCTGTGGCGAAAACAATCGGCTGTGTTTCTGGAGGACCGATCAAGGTGTTGTGGAACCATGACAAGACTTTTGGGGGCGACGCCATATGGGCTTGACGTTCATGGACGGTAATGAGGCTGTGGTGCAAGGAGCAATCTATGCCGGCTGCCGCTTTTTTGCGGGTTATCCCATCACACCGGCGACCACTATTCTTTCAGAGATGTTGAAAAAATTGCCGCCTCTTGGCGGCATCGTCTTTCAAGGCGAAGACGAAATGGCATCCATTGGGGCGTGCCTGGGAGCTTCCATGGCAGGACTCAAGGCCATGACGGCCACCTCAGGACCCGGTCTCAGCCTTTACAGCGAAAATATTTCCTTTGCCATAGGAAGCGAGATCCCTTTGGTGATCGTCAATGTCATGCGTCAGGGACCTTCTACGGGGGCAGCCACACGTGGTGCCGACGGGGATGTGCAGTTTATGCGCTGGGGACATTCCGGCGGACTGCCTGTGGTGGTGCTTGCAGCCACGTGCCCTGCCGATTGTTTCACTTTGACCGTCCATGCTTTTAATCTGGCCGAACGCTTGCGTTGTCCGGTGTTTGTCGCTTCCAGCAAAGAGATTGCCATGACTCGAGAAACCGTGGCTATGGAAGATGTGGAAAAGCCTGAGGTTCTGCATCGAAAAAGACACACCGAAGGCCCCTATGTCCCTTTTGCGCCGGGACCGGACGGCGTGCCGTCCTTTCTTCCCATAGGCGGATCCGTACCCGTTCGGCAAACCTCTTCCATGCATGGCCCGGACGGCTATATCACCAACAGCCCAGCGCTCATGCAATCCCTTGTGGAACGCCTCAAGCACAAGGTGGAATCCCAGATCGACACCTTTTCCTTCTTTGAACTGGACACTCAAGCCGACGCCCGCACGCTCTTGATAACCTACGGTATCACGGCTCGATCGGCCCGTGCAGCCGTCTTCCGACTTCGGGCTCAAGGGCGTCGTGTGAGCCTGTTGGTGCTCAAGACCCTTTGGCCGGTTCCCGAAAAGATTCTAAGCTCGGCCGCCGAACCGGCTCAGCGGGTGCTGATGGTGGAAGCGAACCTGGGTCAATATGTTCATGAAGTGCGCCGCGTTCTGTGTCCCAAGCCTGTTCTCTTTTTCGGGCTTATGTGCGGCCGTATGATTTCCCCTGAAGAAATTGTTTGGGAGGTGATTCGTGCCGAGTCTTCTTAATCCGTCGCGTCCTCCGGTCTTTTGTCCCGGCTGTTCCCATGAACGAAGCCTTCATGCCCTAGACAAAGCTTTTCAGGAACTGAATCTCAAGCCTCATGAAGTGGTGATCGTTAGCGATATCGGCTGCTCTGGGCTATTTGATGTTTTTTTCGGCACCCATGCTTTTCACGGACTGCACGGCCGAGCGCTCACCTATGCTGCCGGCATCAAGCTGGCTCAGCCGCGAGCCATGGTGGTGGTGGTCATGGGGGACGGAGGTCTTGGAATCGGGGGGGCTCACGTGCTGGCCTCCTGTCGTCGGAATTTGGATCTGACTCTGCTTGTTTTGAACAATTTCAACTTCGGCATGACAGGTGGACAATATTCCTGCACCACGCCTCAGGAAGCGCGAGTCGCCTCGGCCTTTCTCAATAACCTCGAACGTCCCTTCGACCTGTGTCGCACGGTGGCTGCGGCGGGAGCCCCTTTTGTCGTCCGCCGTTCCGTGTACAGTGACGATCTTTCCAAGAAACTCTCGGAAGCTTTGCGGTACCCCGGATTTGCCGTCGTGGACATCTGGGGCCTCTGCCCAGGCCGATACCTGAAAACCAATCCACTATCCCCCAAGGATGTGGATGCCATGGTGGAAAAAGCGGGGTTTTGGAACGGTATGGTGACCGACAATGAAAGGCCGGAATACGGATCCGCTTACGCGAAACACCTAGGAGACAGGGAAGCCACATGGAATTGGACGGGCATCGAAGCGCACCTTCGAGCGAACCTTCGCGCACGGCACGGCACCATTTTTTTGGGAGCCGCCGGAGAACGCGTGCTTTCCGCAGCCCATCTGTGGGCCATGACGGCTGTTCGCGCCGGTCTTCACGTCACCCAAAAAAGCGATTACAACATCACGGTCATGAGAGGGCCTTCCATTGCAGAGGTGCTTTTGTCCGCCGCTCCTATCGATTATCCGGGCATTGAAGAACCCGACGTGGTGGTGGCTCTGGCCCGAGAAGGTGTGGAGCGCATGCCTGACATGTGGGCCCGTCTGACGGAACGGACTCTGGTCATCCAAGGGGAGGATGTTCCCGTGCCGGACCATGCAGCCCGAAAGATTGTTGTTGATTTTAAAAAGATGGGGATTTCAAGAAAAAATCGAGCCATGGCTTCCCTGGGATTACTGGCCCGTTTATCGGGAATTTTCTCCATCGAAGCCCTGGTTCAGGCGGCGGAGGCCACTTTGACTTTGTCCCAGCGGGATGCCTCGGTGCTTTTACTTCGCCAAGGTTTCGAATTCCGGGCAACCTTCGAGGAGTCTGTATGAAAACGGCCTTTTCTCAGGGAGCGCGGGCTTTTCGGACGCACAAGAAGCTCCTTGCTCGCTCACGCTGCCGGGAAAACTTTCGCACGTCTTCCTTGCCTGGCAATCTTCGACGCGTTTTTCCCAAGACGGATTTTTCCTTGGAAGCGCGGACGTTTCGACCGCAGCATAAGCGTGTCGAAGACCCGCGCTTCCAGGAAGTCCATCGCCTTTTTTTATTTTCGAGCGAACCTTTAAAGGGTTCTTGCACACGGATGCATCAGGGAAATGTTTTAGCTAAGCTATTTAAATACTTATTTATCATCGTTGGGGTGTGTTTGTTTTCAAGTTCCGGCGCCGTGGCCTTGACCCTGGAAGATGCCCTGAAGCAAGCCTTGGCGACACACCCTCAAGTCAAAGCCGCCGAACAGGATCTGCAGGCCAGAAAAGCCCTGGAACGTTCCAGCCTTTCTCCCTACGCCCCATCGTTGGATCTTACGGGGTCGACGTCTCAGGTTTCCAGGGGAGGTTCGGAGGATCGTCGAGATCAATCGTCGCTGGGAGCGGAATACATCCTTTTTGACGGAGGGAGTCGGTTTTCGGAACGATCCGCAGCCAAGATTCAGTTGGCTCAAGCGGAAGAAGCCCTGCGTGCCGCTCAATTAAATGTCATTCGAGACGTCTCGGAAGCCTTTTTTCTCGTGCTGGCAAGGACACGTATTGTGGCAGAACGGGCGTTACAAGTGGAAGACGCCCGCAAGGACTTGGAAATCGCCGAAGGACGGTATCGTTTGGGTGTTGCCATGAAATCCGATGTTCTGCAGGCTTCGGTGCGGTATGAAGAATCCCTTTTTGAAAAAAACAGCGCTGAAGGGGACTTGTCGACAGCACGCGCCACCTTGTGGTCTCTAGTGGGTCGACCTTTGGATGCCGCGGAAGAAGCGGTGGGCGGACTGCAGTATCTCGGGACGTTGAAGGAACGCGAAGAGCTTTTGGCTCTTACGGAAAAACTGCGCCCCGAAGTGCGTCTGGCGCAACTGGCCGTGGCTTTGGCCAAATCGCAGGAACAGAAAACCTTTTCTCCTTTCTGGCCTCAACTAAAAGCCGAGGCGAGCTATATCAGCAACGACGGCACGGGCCTTTACGCTCAGGTGGACGACGAGAAACGTGTGGGATTCACGGCTTCGTGGAACCTTTTTCGCCTGGACAAGTACTACAACCGAAAAGCCGCCTCGGCCCAACTCAGAGCAGCTCAGGACCGCCTTTCCGAGGCGTTGCGTGAAGGGCTTCTGGAATGCCACAGCCGCTATGATCGAGCACTTACGTCTCGGCGTAACGTGGATTTGGCCCGATCGGTGCTCGTGCAAGCCGAACACAATTATCGTCAGGCTTTGGGGGAATACCGGGTCGGTAAGGGGGATGTGTTGTCCCTGGTACGGGCTGAAAGTGCTTTAGGGGCGGCTCGAGTCCGGCTTCAGGAAGCTTTGGGCCAATGGAACGTGAGCTTGGTGAATTTACAGCGGGCCGTGGGTTTGGAACGATTGGATGAGCTCATGAAAGCGGAGTGACGGAACGTGAAAAAAGGGATTGTGGTTTTGGTCATCCTTGGGCTCGTGGCGGCGGGTGTTTTGGGATATCGAAAATGGAAGGCGCCGTCGGCGGTGCAGGTTCTGGAAACGACTGCGGTGGAAAGGGCTACCATTCGTGAGATATTGGTGGCTACAGGGATGATCAAATCGCGAGTCGGCGCTCTTATCAAGGTGGGATCTCGAGCCACGGGCCTCATTGAAGAAATGCGTGTGCGGGTCGGGGATAGAGTCCACAAGGGTGACCTCATTGCACGCATCGACGATCGGGAAATCCAAAAAACCTTGGCCCTCGATCGTGCTTCTCTGGAGGCGGCTCGAAATACCTTAAAAGAAGTGCAGACCGTGTACCCGCAAAGGATTCGAGAGGCGGAGGCTCGGTTTCGTCTGGCTGAGATCAATCTGCGTCGTGAAAAAGCCTTGATTCAAGAGGACTATACGACACGTGACGCGGTGGATCGAGCCCAGTCGGAACACGATGCGGCCCGAGCCGTGCTGGAAAGATTACGTCGAGAATGGGAAACCCAGCTGGCTGTTGCCGAAGCGAAACTGAAAGAGGCCGAAGCGAAACTGAAACAGGATGAGATTCGTCTGAGCTACACGCGGATCTATGCTCCCATTGACGGAGTTGTGACGGAAGTGGCGGCCCAGCAAGGGGAAACCATCGTCACAGGGTTGCAGACGGCCAACCTGGTGGTCATTATGGATCCCACACAATTGGAAATGCAGATCTACGTGGATGAAACGGATATCGGGCGCGTCCGTTTGAATCAGATGGTGGAATATTCCGTAGACACTTACCCGGATCGCACATTTTTTGGGACGATCACGGATATTTACCATCAGCCCGTGATTCGAGAAAATATTGTCTATTACCTTGCTATCGTCAAAATCAGCCCGGAAGACGCCGCCGTCTTGAGGCCCGAAATGACCACCTATTGCCGTATTGTGCTTAGCGAAAAAACCAATGCTTTGTCTGTGCCAAACTCGGCCATCAAGTTTGAAGCCGGCCGCCAGGTGGTCTACGTCCTTGTCGAAGGTCAAGAAACCCCGCAAAAGGTCCCGGTCGGCGTCGGGATACGCGGGGAAAACCGGACCGAAATTGTTTCGGGTTTGAGCGAAGGACAGCTCGTCGCTACCAAAATAATTCTGCCTCAGGCTCAAGGCGGCCACGGTGCCGGGCCAGGCTCCGGCTCCGGTGCAGGTGCCGGAAGACACTAGCAGCTTGTTCAGGAGGGAATGTCTCCTAGGGAGCGCGGGCGTCTCACGTGAACAAATGCGGGGTCGAAGGCTCGAGCTTTCCGGGAAACAGAGGTTTTGCGACCTAGGCGTACGGCGCGCCGTGCCCCTGCAAACCTGAAGAAGGCTCATTCTGTGGAAGCACAGATCTTCGGCCCGCTTCTCAGCCAGGAGTGAGACCCTGCGCTTCCGGAAAAAGGGTGGCACGTGCCGTTGGACTGTTCGGAAGACCGAGGACTCCGAAGGTCTTCAGTTCTCGGTGTCATGGCGGGGATCCGTAAGGGCGAACCTATTGGCCTGCCGGAGGGTTCCACAGCCGATGAGCATTCAGAGCGTTAAGAGGGGTTTTGCGGCTTGGGCTTTCCTGGCTTTTGGGTTTGCTCACATGGGGCGTCCGTGAAGGCGAAGGGAATGACAAAGGGGTGGCATGAGCCTGTGTCAGCTTGAAAATGTTCGAAAAAGCTACCTGATGGGCGATGTCCGCGTGGATGTTCTTCGTGGAGTGAGCTTGACCATCGAACCCGGGGAGTTGACCGCTATCATGGGACCGTCAGGATCGGGTAAGACCACTCTCATGAATATCTTAGGCTGCTTGGATGTGCCTACCGAAGGCCGTTACGTCCTTTCCGGAAAAGATGTGACACACATGAGTGACGATGAATTGTCACGGATGCGCAGTGAACATATTGGCTTCATTTTTCAGAGCTTTCATCTTCTGCCCTATGCCACGGCCTTGGAAAATGTTCTTTTGCCCACACTCTACCTGGATCGTAAGTTGGACGGCCGGCGTCAACGGGCTATGGAACTGCTTTCCCTGGTGGGTTTACAGGATCGTGCCCAATTCAAACCCAATCAACTGTCCGGAGGCCAGCAACAAAGGGTAGCCATCGCTCGAGCCCTCATGAACTCCCCGCGGCTGCTTCTGGCGGACGAGCCGACGGGAGCCCTGGATTCGGCCACGGCCAAAGACATTATGGAACTTCTTGTGCACCTGAACACTCAAGGAACCACCATCGTGGTGGTCACCCATGACCCGGAAGTGGCTTCGTATACTCGAAGAATACTTCGCATGCGAGACGGCCTCATAGTGGAAGACAGTGCTCGAGGCCCTTCTTGACAGGAATCCCGCCGGGTCGAAACGAAGCCTTGCAAGATTCGAGAGGATAACTGAGGCATGAAGCGGTTCTGGCTTCAATGTGTCGATGCATGGCGGGCCGTGCGAGCCTATCGGCTTCGAGCGGTGTTCTGTTCTTTGAGTGTGGCTTTAGGTGTGGGAGCCATCACCATCATTGTGGCGGCCACGGAAGGTGCTTACAAAAGGGCTTACGATATGGTGGATCGGTTCGGTCCCGACGCTTTGCTCCTTTTTGGAGAAAGCGAGGAGGCGCGGGCCACTGGAAGAAGGGAACGCACGATCACCTTGGAAGATGTCGAAGCGTTGCGACAAGCTTTTCCCACGGCGTATCTGGTGGTACCCATGAGTTCTCGAGGCGATGTGATCGTCTCATATCTTAATCGAAAGCATCAGACACGTCTTGTAGGCACGACGTCAGGCTATAGTCTCAGCTGGTCGTGGCCTGTGACCGAGGGTCGGGACCTGACCGAGCAGGATGTCAAAGGCATGCGTAATGTGGCTTTGATCGGGAGAACCATTGTTCAGGAATTGTTCCCCGACGAGGACCCCATTGGGAAGTCCATTTTCGTTCGCCATTTGGCCGTGCAAGTGATCGGGGTTTTGGAAGAAAGGGGATCCACGGGGCCAGGACACAATCTAGACGACCGTATCGTCATGCCTATCACCACCTTGATGAAGAAAGTCATTAACGAAAAGGATCGGGTCCAGGCTGTGCGCATGAGATTTGTGAATCCAAAACGGATGGAGCATTTTGAAGCCGAAGTGCGTCAATTCATGAGAAAACGGCATCAGTTGCAAGAAGGTCAGCCGGACGATTTTCGCATCGTCTCTCCTAGGGAAATCGTCAAATTCCTTGTGGCTCTCACGGGATCTTTGGTTATCTTCATTGGAATCACGGGTCTTTTGTCCCTTGTGGTGGCGGGGTTTGTCCTTGCCAACCTTTTCTTGCTTTCGGTCAGTGAAAGGATTCCTGAGATCGGTATTCGACGTTCCGTGGGGGCGAGACGCCGGGATATTCTCTTTCAATTTCTTTCCGAAGCCGTCACCTTGACGCTGTTAGGCGGCCTTTTAGGCTTTGGCATCGGCGTGCTTGGCGGCCCTTTGTTGAAAACTGTTGCCGATTTTCCTATGTATTTTTCCTGGAAGGCTTTTGCCGTGGGCATGATCATGGCCACCTTGGTGGGTGTGATTTTCGGCCTACAGCCGGCTCGAAAGGCAGCCGCGGTGCCTCCTATCGAGGCGGTCCGTAAGGGATCATGAGGCATGAATTTTCGCCGTATTGCCCTTAACCTTCAGATAGCCCGCCGTTCTTTGGCCAATTTCAAGCTCCGCACCGTTCTGGCGGTTCTCGGTGTTTTTCTGGGCACTTTCTCCCTGGTGACGGTTTCCAGCCTTTCCCAGTCCATGAACCTCAAAACCCGTCAGGAAACCGCGGCTCTCGGAGAAAATCTTCTTATCGTGCAAAGCGGAACCGTGCGAACCTTTGGTATGCGCACGCGCCTCATTTCTCAGGCGAACACATTGACCCGGGAAGATGCGGAGGCCATTTTGAACGGGACGCAGTGGGTCGAAGCCGTGAGTCCTTCTTCGAGCAAGGCTTTCGTGGTGCGTGCCGACTCGAAAGTCCTCAAGGATGTCTTAATCACGGGGGTGACCCCGAACTATCCCACGGTTCGTCACTTCTACCCACGTCTCGGCCGGTTCGTTTCAGATGAGGATGAAAAATCCTCGGCCAAGGTGGTGGTGCTAGGGCATAAGGTGGCTTCCAAACTTTTTCCTGATGAAAACCCATTGGGCCGTATCGTTCTGATCCGCCGTGTGCCATGTCAGGTCATTGGCGTCATGGAAGAAAAAGGGGCCGACATATCGGGATTTGATCAAGACAACCAGATCTTTATGCCGCTCAAGACCTTCTTGCATCGCTTCGTCAACAAGACTTTCATCTCCACCATCTATGTGCGTGTGCTTCGAGAAGAAATGTTATCTGCAACCAAAAAGGAAATCGAAGATCTTTTGCGTGTGCGGCACAAGATCAGTTTCGGCAAGCGAGATGATTTCACCGTGGTGGACATGCGGGACGTGATGGCGCTCAAGAGTGAGGCCATGACCATGATTACTCTGTTGGGACGTATCGCCGCCGTGGTTTCCTTTAGCATTGGTGGCATGGGAATCCTTTCCATCATGATTCTCATTGTGAACGAACGTCGTTTGGAAATCGGGCTGCGTCGAGCCGTCGGGGCGAGACGCCGGGATATCGCCGTGCAGTTTCTGACCGAATCCTCGACCATCGCGCTTCTGGGCGGATTTTTCGGCATTCTTCTTGGTGTCCTTTGCAGCACTCTCCTCTTCACATGGTTGCATTACCCCGTGGCTACATCCTGGATGGGACTGGTAGGATCTTTTGTGGCCTCAGTAGCTGTAGGGATTGGGGCCGGCATTTATCCATCACGAAAAGCCTTAGCGATTCAGCCGGTGGATGTCATTCGATCTGAAGCGCGCTAGAGTGAAGAATCATGAAAAAACTTCTGACTCTTGCCCTTTTGATCATTTTCTGCAGTGTAACGGCATGGCGATTTTGGCCGGGATTCTCTGCTCCCCTGGAGGGTTTTGTCCAAAAGATGCTTTCGGCATGGTCCCCGGTGAAAAAAGCCGTCCTGCAAGGGACTTCCACGGCCTTTTCAGGAAAAAGGGAAACAACGGTCTCATCCAATGGAGAAGGCCGTCTCTGGGTGGAACCTGTGACGGGCATGACCTTTATTTGGATTCCTGAGGGATGTTTCCGCATGGGTAGTGAGGAATCGGAACAGGGAAGGGACCGGGATGAAGGACCGACTCATGAAGTTTGTTTGGACGGTTTTTGGATCGGCCAAAGGGAAGTGACTCGAGAAGAATTTCGTCGTTTCGTGGAGGCTTCGGGATACGTGACCGATGCCGAAAGGGAAGGTTATTCGTGGGTCTATACGGGCTCGTGGGAAAAGAGGGGCGGGTATTCCTGGAGACGCCCGGGGTTTTATCAGGATGATTCGCACCCGGTGGTCCATGTTTCTCTCCAGGACGCCTTGGCCATGGCCAAATGGCTGGAAGAAAAGGCGCAGGTTACTTTTGGATTGCCGACGGAAGCGCAGTGGGAATACGCCTGTCGATCCGGCCGTATGGAGGCCAGGTTTTGGGGAGAAGACTCTCATGCGGCCTGCTCCTACGCCAATGTGGCTGACAGGACGGCGGCTGAGGATTTTCCGTCCTGGGACGTGCATGGGTGTTCTGACGGTTTCGTGTTCACAGCACCGGCCGCCTCTTATCAACCCAATGCTTTTGGCTTGTACGATATGCTGGGAAATGTTTGGGAATGGTGTATGGACGGTTATGATCCAAACGCGTACCGAAAGCATGGGACGAAAAATCCGGCCGTGATGGATTCCAATGTGACGGCTCGCGTGATTCGGGGCGGCAGCTGGCACAGTCGGCCTGAGCATGTGCGCTGTGCCAAGCGCGATGCTCTCAGCCGCCCTGATCGTCGAAGTCAGGATCTGGGTTTTCGCCTCATTCGACAGTGATGCTTTGATGAATGAAAAGGTGCCTTTGAGGTCGTAAATTGTGAAGAATTCATAGGAAGAACTCTAGATCGTCGAAATCGGCTGCAGAAAAAGCCTCGAATAGGAGTGAACCGTGCCGATCCGGGTGGGTCTAAAACTTTTTCCGTGGGTGCTTGCCTTGCTCATGGTGGGATGTGCTGTCAACCCTGTCACGCAACAGAGCCAATTTTCGCTCATGAGCCCTCAGCAGGAAATGGCCATGGGCCAAGAGCTTTACCCTCTCTACACCCAAATGTCTTACGGCTTGTTTCAAGATCCCGTGCTGCAAGATTACGTGCAAACCGTTGGAAAACGCTTGGCGATCGTCAGTCATCGACCGAACATGCCGTATGAATTCAACGTGGTGAACGGATCCGAAATGAACGCCTATGCCCTGCCGGGCGGAAAGATCTCCATCACTCGAGGCATGGTGGCCAAATTGCAAAACGAAGCGCAACTGGCCGCCGTTTTGGGTCATGAAATCGGCCATGTGTCCGCTATGCATCATGCCACATTTTACACGCGCCAGACGGTCGCGGGTCTTGTAACGGGTATAGGGTCAACGATGTTACAAGCAGCCGGGGTGGCCGGAAGTGATTTGATTTCCCAAGCGGGTCTTTTAGCGGCCAATTTGGTTCTTATGAAATACAGCCGGGATCAGGAGCGCCAGGCGGACGAACTGGGCATGGAATACATGGTGCGAGCTCAATACAACCCTGCAGGCTATGTGCAGACCATGGCCATGCTCCAGGAAGAGGGAAAGAGACAGCCGTCGCTTCTGGAAAGTTTTTTTTCCAGCCATCCTTTGACATCGGAACGTATCATGGCTGCCAACCAAAGGCTGGAACAGTATGGTCCGAGTCTGCGAACTCCGGAAGCGCTGCGGCAAACCTCCTTTCAGGAACACACCCAGTACCTGCGAAGCGTGGCTCCGGCCTATGCCCTCATGGATGAAGCCAAAGAAACCTTGAGTCGAGGCAATGCATCTCGAGCCGTCTCTCTTCTCAGCCGTGCGACCAATGAGGCCCCCAAGGAAGCCCTTATTTGGGTGTCCCGTGCGGTGGCTGAAAAAACGGCGGGAAACACCCGAGCAGCCGTGAGCTCCGCCCGTCGATCCGTCGAGCTGTATCCCAATCTGTACCATGCTCGGTACGTGGCCGGAGTCGTTCTTTTTCATGATCAGAATTACCAGGAAAGTTTGCAGCACCTGAGTGAGGCCGATAAGATTGTTCCCAACCAGCCCTCGGTTCTTTTCTATATGGGAAGAAACTGGGAAGCCATGGGCCATAGGGATCGAGCGGCCCGCGCGTACTACACGGTCCTCAAAAAAGTGAAAAAAGGGCCCATGGCCCAATACTGCTACCAACGGCTGGTGGCTTGGGGGTATTTGCGCTAGAGGCTGTTGAGCACGGCCATGGCTTGATCGATTTCTTCGTCCGAGGTGCACCAATGAGGGGCCAGACGCAGGTAACCTGATCTCGCTGAGACGAAGACGCCGCGTAATGCCGCCTCTTTCATGATCTCTTCCGGCGATCGATGGCATATGAGAGATAGAATGGCTGACCGGTGTCGTTGATGGAAAACGAGGGGTGTGTATCGTTCGGCATCCAAGCTTTGAAGGATGCGGTCCTGAAGGCGAAAGATTTCCTTTTGAATGGTTTCAATACCGACCGGAAGAATGGCGGATTGCAAGCTTGCTGCAAGAGCCGCCGCCAGGATGGTGGGGGAAGTGCTGTATTCAAAACGACGGGCAGTGGTGTGAGGCTGCCACGTGTGGTTGAGATAATCATCGCCTTGAACCATAGCCTCGGCGCCCACCAGGACATCTCCTAGTTTTTGTCGAAATTCCGGGGAAGTATAAAAAAGCCCCGTGCCCGTAGGGCCGAAAAGCCATTTCCAACCGGAAGCGGCCAGAGCCGAAATATGGCATTGTGCGGGATCTATGACGAGGCTTCCCAGGCTTTGGGCGGCGTCCACCACAAGGTCGATGCCGCGTTCATGGCAATAGGTTCCCAGTTCATCCAGATCAGCGGCGTAGCCGCTGGTGAACTGCACATGGCTGATGGCGATCAGGCGTGTGCGAGGTGTGGTCAAACGGACCACATCTTCCATGGACCAACCGCACGGAAGGCTTCGCGTGGGTCGAAGCGCTGTGGGCCGGTTGGGCAGGAGCACCAGTCGAACGCCTCTTCTTTCCTGCAAACGCCAAGGGTAATGGTTTGCCGGGTATTCATGAATGTAGCTGAGAATTTCATCTCCTTCTCGAAAGGGGTAGCCGTGGGCGATCATCCCCATGGCTTCTGAAGTGTTTTTCACAAAGGCCACATTGTCAGGGCTTGTGCGCAGAAGTTCTGCGGCAGCTTTCCGCAGCTCCTCCCCAATGTTTCGATACGGTGCCAGGCCGAATCCGCCCCGATGCATCTGGGCGACGGAAACACGGGTCAGGGCCTCGAAAGCCGGCTGAGGTAGAGGAGAAATAGCGCAATGGGCGAGAAAGACACCTTCCTTCTTGACGGGAAAAAGGTCAGGGTTTGTCGGCATCATAGAGATTGTCCTTTCCGGGATGTGCCCGTGTGAGCCAAGTGAATGCATGGATTTGCAACCGTGATATCAGAACAAATTCCAGCACGCCTTGCTTTTTTTGTCCATGGTGGAAATGTATGAAAAAAACGCTTTTTCATCACCATCCCAGATTCCGGGGGTGGATCTTCAAATGATCTAGAAAAACCTTGCCGAAGCAAGCTGTCCGACAATGAGGGAAGGGACGGCTCCCGCGAAATGACACTTGGATGGGAGCCGCCTGGTGCGAAGCACTTGGAGTGACAATGAGGGAAGGGACGGCTCCCGTGAAATGACACAGCTCTTGCCCATCCAACAAAGGAGCGAGACTCCGGAAGTCCCACGAGCCTTTTCGAGAACAGATTCGTTCCTGAGAGTGCGGGCGTCCAGCCCGCACCATGAGCAGGTCAGAGGCGGTCGTCCGCAAGAAAATACCCGGTAGGAGCGAGGCGCGCCCTCGCCCTCCAAACTTGAAATGCCGTTAATGACCTTGGTATTGCGGGTTTTCGAACAGGTTCCGGGTTAAAAAAACCTTTTCTAAGAAACGATGAGGTGACAGCGTTGACCCTTGGGTTCACACTGGTTAGATGATTCTTGACTAGAGATTTTTCACATTCGAAGCCATAGGAGCAGGCTATGGATCGTTTCCTTAAAACTATGAGGTTTTCTTTAGTGTTTTTGGCGGTCTTGCTCGCTTTGGGATGCCGTCCCATCGCACAGCATGGGCCCTTGGTAACGGGCGTATCTACAGGCCCCAATGCCCCGAGGTTCGACGGTGTTTTTGCCGTGTCGTCCATGTGGTTTGGAAAAATTTGGGAAATTTTCGTGGCCGGTTCGGATCCTGACGGGGATATGGACTACATTTGGGCGGAAGTGTCCCAGCTTGGAGGCCATATGTGGGATCAGCACCTGATTCGCTTGAAAGGATCCAACCAAGCCCGGTTCAAAGGGGTGATCACCTTGCCTACACCATCTTTTCATTCCAGAACGATCTGGGAAACCTTGAGAGTAACGCTTCGGATTCGAGATCGGGCCGGGCATTACAGTGACCCCGTGGTGTTGGAAGTGGAGCTGGGAAAACCTACGCTGGAATCCATTCCTGACACATGGCTGGATGCGCGTCGAAACCGGCTGGGAGTCATTTTCTTTGACTTCGATCTGGACCGTGCGGAAGCCAAAGACTTTGAAACTAGGCTAAGAGATATGTAGAACGCCAAACACGCCTCAGGGCGAGTCCATAAGTTCACCCGTCAACACGTCCCTACCCGGGGGCGGACCGATGTGTCCGCCCCAAAAGCTCCGTTTGGGACTGACAAGCCCCTCTGCATAAGCCTTGAGCACCGTGTAGGGGCGGACCAGTGTATCCGTTCTTTTTCCACCCCTCAAATAACTCGCGGTGATGCGTAATTCCTTTTGGCATCAAATACCAAACTGTTCGTGCATACCTGCTGTGTGCCCCGGTAGGGGCAAACCGATGTGTCCGCCCCGAAGGAGCCGTTTGGGACTGATGAGCCCCTCTGCATAAACCCCGTGCACCTTGTAGGGGCGGAACGGTGTGTCCGCCCCAAGGTGCTGCGGCATTCTAGCCTGGAAATTTAATGGTCACGGTTTCTTCGGAATCGTCCTTTTCGTACTTGACCTTAAGTTCCAATCGACTGTCGCGAATGCCAAGTGCCAATGGAGATTTCCCTTTATCGCCTTCCAACCCCACCACGTGCTTTAAGATCTCCATGACTTTGGATCCAATATCCGGACCAGGTGACCGCAGAGGCGCTTCTCGATATTTGGCACTCACGGCGACGCTGCCGTCCGAATGGCGGGAAATCTTGATCTTTTCCGCACCGGCGGTCACACCATGGAGCACGGCCAAAGCGACCCATTTCAAGGCGGCTTCCTCTTTATCGGATTCATGGGGAACCTTTGCCATTTCCACGAGGGGATCTGTGGTGGCAAAACAATCGCAGAGTTCCTGCACCTTTTGGTGTAAATTTCTCTTGTCTTTCATGCTAGGACCTCCCTGTTCGAGTTTTCCCATAATCCATAATATTAAACTAAGGTTCTTGGCCAAGAAATAAAGAAGGGAATTCAAAATTGCAACCGAGGTTTTTGAAGGTGGCATGCGGGCCACTTTCTGAACACGGTTCAAACCGGCACGCCCATGCTGCATGCTTTCGCTGTTTTGAACAGCCTTTCCGAGACAACCTACAAGATCCACATTCCATCTGTTTCCAAAGATTTTTATTGACATATGATTTTTCGCCAAGGGATGCCTTGCCGAAGTGGATCCGGTCATGTTAGCGGGATCGATAAAGTGCCTGTTGGTTCTGGTGGAGGGATCGTTCAAGGATCGGAGTACGGCAAGAGTTTTCGGTTAGGAAAGGAGTCCTTTATGCCGCGCAAGCCGTTGGAAGTGGACAGTCCCCTAGAGTTTTTGGCCATCCTTGATGAAGAAGGTCTTGTGGATGAATCTCTCGAGCCAAAACTTTCTCAAGATCTGCTTTTGAAACTTTACCGATTCATGGTTTTGGGTCGTCGCTTTGACGAGCGTATGCTTCAGCTGCAGCGCCAAGGCCGTATCGGCACCTTTGCTCCCATCAAGGGGCAGGAAGCCTCTCAGTTAGGCGCCGTGGCGGCTCTGGAACCTCGAGACTGGATGGTTCCTTGTTTTCGAGAGACTGCGGCGCAACTGTGGCGTGGCACCCCTATGGAAAGTGTTCTTTTGTATTTCGGGGGATTTGATGAAGGTGGACGCATCCCCGAAGGGCAAAAAGACTTGCCCGTGGCCATTCCTGTGGCATCCCAACTGCTTCATGCGGTCGGATTAGCCTGGGCCGCCAAGTATCGAAAGACCGACGAAGTGGCCATGACTTTTTTCGGAGACGGCGCAACATCGGAAGGCGACTTTCATGAAGCTCTCAATTTCGCTGCCGTTTATCAAACCCCAACCGTCTTTGTCTGCCAAAATAATCAGTGGGCTATTTCCATTCCTCGATCCAAACAAACCCGATCGCGAACGCTGGCACAAAAAGCTTTGGCCTATGAAATGCCAGGCATTCAGGTGGACGGGAACGACGTTTTGGCCGTGTACACGGCGGCCAAGGAAGCGGTGGATCGCGCTCGATCAGGAGGTGGGCCGACCTTCATTGAATGTGTGACTTATCGCATGGCTATGCACACGACGGCAGATGATCCCAGCCGATACCGAAGCGAAGAGGAAGTGGCCCAGTGGGCTCGAAAAGATCCCATAATAAGGTTCGAGAAATACCTTATCGCTAAAGGCTTGTTGGATTCAAAGGCGATCGAGGCCATGGCCTTGGAAGCGGACTCAGCGATTCAGCAGGCTGTGAAGCGCTATGAGGAGCTTTCC
Source organism: Desulfosoma sp. (assembly GCA_037481875.1). Classification (NCBI taxonomy): domain Bacteria; kingdom Pseudomonadati; phylum Thermodesulfobacteriota; class Syntrophobacteria; order Syntrophobacterales; family Syntrophobacteraceae; genus Desulfosoma; species Desulfosoma sp. The sequence continues at coordinate 27,136 of JBBFKY010000013.1, forward strand.
CAAACCCTTGGAGATCCATTGCAAATGTTTGATCACCACTTTGAACAACTGCCTGCCCATTTGCTGGAACAACGCGAAGAACTCCGGCGGTATTTGAAAGAAGAAGAGGAGGAGACCCGCCATGCCTAAGATGACCATGGTGCAAGCTTTGAACCTGGCGTTGCGCCAGGAAATGGAAAAGGACGATCGGGTTGTGGTTCTGGGGGAAGATGTGGGAGTGGACGGCGGGGTGTTTCGCGTCACCGAAGGTCTGATCGATCGCTTCGGCCCGGACCGTGTTTTAGATACACCCTTGGCTGAATCGGCCATCGTGGGTATGTCCATCGGCATGGCGGTTTATGGGCTTCGGCCTGTATGCGAAATTCAATTCTCTGGATTTACATATTTAAATTTTCATCAAATCGAATGCCATGCATCACGACTTCGGCACCGATCTCAAGGGCGTTTTACGGTTCCCATGGTTTTGCGCACCCCCTATGGCGGGAATGTGCGAGCTTTGGAACATCATTCCGAAAGTCGAGAAGCCTTTTACGCCCACATGCCGGGACTCAAGATGGTGATTCCTTCAAGTCCTAGAAATGCTCGAGCCCTTCTTGTAAGCGCTATTCGGGATCCGGATCCCGTGATTTTTTTTGAACCTAAAGCTGTTTATCGAGCCTTTCGTGAGGAAGTGCCTGAAGAAGAGGAAACCTTTCCCATCGGTCAGTCTGTGCTCCTGCGCGAAGGTCGTCATGTGACCCTCATTACCTACGGGGCCTTGGTGCGACCCACCCTGGAAGCTGCCGAAAGACTCAGTAAAGAAGACGGCATCGAAGCCGATGTTATCGATCTTTTGACCCTGTCTCCGCTGGATGACACGCTTTTTGTCAATTCCGCCAAAAAGACCGGACGCGTGGTCATTGTCCATGAGGCTCCGCGAAGCTATGGCCCAGGCGCCGAATTGGTGGCGCGCCTGGTGGAAAGAGCTTTCTACTATTTAGAAGCTCCGGTACGTCGCCTGACCGGTTTTGATGTCATCATGCCGCTTTTCGCTCGAGAAAAAGCCTACTTTCCAAACCCAGGGCGGATTGCGCGTGCCGTGAAGGAAACCCTTGAGGTGGCAGCCTGAAACGGAGGATCGGCGATGGGAAAAGTCTTTCGATTGCCCGATTTGGGGGAAGGCATTCATGAAGGAGAAATCATAGAGGTGCTGGTCAAACCGGGACAATCCGTTACGGAAGGTCAGCCTTTGCTTATTGTGGAAACGGACAAAGCCAGTGTGGAAATACCTTCTCCCTTTACTGGTGTGGTCCAAACGGTGCATGTGGAAGCAGGCCAAGTGGTGCACGTGGGAGATCCTTTGGTGACGGTCCTTGAAGCCGAAGAGATCTCGGCGATCCAGGATCGAGAATTCCCGGCCAAGGTTCCAAGTGTTCGGGAACCGGTCGTGCCTCTCCAGGAAGGGCTTCCCGTGGCGGCTTCTCCGGCAACGCGGCGTTTGGCCAGAGAATTGGGCGTAGATCTTCGAAGCGTGCGTCCCAGTGGGCCTGGTGGGCGTGTGACCGCAGAAGATGTGCGAAAAGCGGCTCAGACTTTGCAAAAGCCCGAGGCACCTTCCGCCCGAGTACCCGATGTGACGGTACCGACCGAAGCCGTGCCGCCGCCGAGCCTTGCAGCCAAGGAAATCGGCCTCGAGAAACCCCTGGCAGCGGCACCGGCGGTACCCAGCGAACGTCGTATCCCGTTGCGGTCGGTTCGACGGGTTATCGCGCGCCGTATGGCGGAATCCTGGGCAAAAGTGCCCCATGTGACCCACCACGAAGGGATCGACATCACGGAGCTGGAACGGCTTCGCCAGCAACTGAATACCGAAACGCCCGAAGCTGAAAAGCACCTTTCCCTCACGCCTTTTCTTGTCAAGGCCGTCGTGGCGGTCCTCAAAGAGTTTCCGGCTTTTAACGCCCGCCTAGACGAGGCCCGCCAGGAAATCGTTTTTCAAGAGCAGTTCAATGTGGGCGTGGCCGTGGATTCGCCTCGAGGTCTCGTGGTTCCGGTGCTCAAAGAGGTGGACCGTAAAAGCGTCGTGGAACTGGCCGCTGAACTCAGGCAGGTCTCACAACGGGCTCGATCCGGTGAACTGACCCCCGACGATGTTTCGGGAGGCACCTTTACGGTCACCAATATCGGCCCTTTGGGTGGGCGAGGGTTTACGCCTATCATCAATTATCCGCAGGTAGCTATTTTGGGGGCCGGTAGAGCACGGCTTGAACCCGTCGTGACAGGCACTTTGGAAGAACATAGCATAACGGTTCGGCTTATTCTGCCTGTGGTTTTGGCTTTTGACCATCGTGTTGTGGACGGGGCGGATGGAGCTCGCTTCGTCAATCGGCTAAAAGCACTTCTGGAGGATCCGCGGAAACTTTTGATCGCGTTATAAAGCGCGAAAAGCTGACCGGCATGACGACTCCAAAAGATTATCTAAGAAGGTACTTTTTCTATGGGCGCGGGCGAGCCGACCGCTTTCACAGCAGGTTGCCGACAGACACACGGTGTTAGGACAATCGCTGGATGTTTTTCATCTTCGACGTGTTTCTCTCAAAAAATTCCTGCACCAGGAAAAAAACCGGATGTTTTTGTGGAAGCGCGGTCCTCTGGCCCCATTTCTTCGCGGTCAAGACGTCCGCGCCTCCGGAAGCAGACACAGTTCAGGTTTGTAAAGCCACGGTGTGCCGTGCCCTTACCTTTGAAACATCAGTTTTCCAGAGAGCGCGCTAATGACGTAACGCTCTTTACGAAAACGGGGCACCCGCACTCCCAGAGAAAACTTCGTTTTTAGGCACATGACTCAAAGGGTGTTCCGCAGTATTCCGAGTCTGGTTATCAACCAAATTCCAAGAGAACCAATTGGCTTTGGCAAAGGGAAGCGAGCCGGTTTTCCACACATAGGACAATAGAGGGGTAATGCGCTATGGTGATGGGGGAATTGAGTCAGGAAACCGAGGTGGCGGTCATTGGGGGAGGACCTGGAGGATATGCGGCGGCTTTTCGAGCCGCCGATTTGGGTCTCGAGGTGACTCTGGTGGAACTAGAGCCTCAATGCGGAGGGACATGCTTGCTAAGAGGTTGCATTCCCTCCAAGGCTTTGTTGCAGACGGCCGAAATCATTTGGGACGCTGTGGAAGCCTATCATCGAGGCGTGCGTTTTGAAAAACCGCAACTGGACTTGGACAAACTTCGAAGCTGGAAAGACGGTATTGTCCAAAAACTTGCCGCGGGCTTGGATAATCTTGCCAAGAGACGAAGCGTTCAGATTCTAAGGGCTCGTGCTGTTTTTGAAGACGCGCACACTCTTCGATTAGAAGGTTCCGAAATCACGCATCTTAAATTTCGCCATGCCGTCATCGCCGTAGGATCCGAACCCATAACTCTTTCCGGCATTTCCTTGAGCCCTCAAGGGCGCATCATGGATTCCTCGGGAGCCTTGGCCCTGGAAGAGATTCCGAGACGGCTTCTTGTGGTTGGAGGAGGCTATATCGGGTTGGAATTGGGTTACGCCTACGCTGTCTTTGGAAGTCGGGTCACACTGGTCCATCGAGGCACCAACATTTTGAGCGGTGTGGATGAAGACTTGGTGCGCCCTTTAGCCAAAAGGATCGGGGCTGTTTTTGAATCGGTGCGCTACAAAACCCAAGTGGAAGAACTTCGGGAAGAAGCCGACGCCGTGGAAGTTGTTCTTAAAGGTCCTACAGGGACGGTTCGCGAAAGGTTTGATCGTGTTCTGATCGCCATCGGCAGAGCGCCCCGGAGCCGCGGCATAGGTTTGGAAAAGGCCGGTGTTGCCGTCAACGAAGCCGGGTTTATTCGGGTCGATGATCAGCGTCGAACCTCGGTGCCTCATATTTACGCCGTGGGCGATGTGGCGGGACAGCCCATGCTGGCGCATAAGGCCATGCGTGAAGGGAAAGTCGCCGCAGAGGCCATTGCAGGCATGCCTTCAGCGTATGATGTGCAAGCGGTGCCGGCTGTGGTTTACACGGATCCTCAAATCGCTTGGGCGGGACTTACGGAAAACGAAGCCCGTCAAAGCAAAATTCCGGTGAAAATCGCAAGGTTTCCTTGGGGAGCTTCGGGTCGGGCCCTGACTATGGATGCTGCCGACGGTTTGACAAAGATTCTTTTTGATCCTGATTCCGGTCGGCTTCTGGGCATGGGAATTGTGGGCCGAGGAGCCGAAACCATGATCGCCGAAGGGGTTTTGGCCATCGAAATGGGTGCTTCCGCCGAAGATGTGGCCCTCACCGTCCATGCCCATCCTACACTGTCCGAAACCGAAGGCGAAGCGGCTGAAGTGTTTCTCGGCAGCGCCACCCATCTCTACGTTCCTCGAAGAACGCAAGAAAAAGTCACGTATGAATGATGTTTATGAGATACACATGCCCTTTTTGTTGGGAGAACTTCAGGGGCTTACGGCGGATCGAGCCAATATCACCCGATGACTCAAGCCTGTTCAAAATGGTTATCCTGGCTTGAAAAACATCGGTGGTTGGCATTTTCGACGTCTTTTCTCCATGGCCATAGCCCAAAGAACTCTTTCGCGCCCCGAGCGTCACCACAAATTTTTATTGACCCGCCGTTATATCATATGAGATACAACGCATGTTTCGGTGTGTGTTTTGTTCTTTGGAATCAAGGTCTTGAAGAGATTGTTTGGTGCGGGTGCCGGGGCTAGGAATCGAAGTCGAAAGGTTTCCTTAAAACGGGTTGCTGTGTGCATGGAGGAGAAGTCATGAAAAAGATGAGTGTGGTTGGTGTCTTGGGCCTTCTGGTGCTGCTCTCTGGTCTGGGAACTTCGATGGCCTCAGGTGAAGAGGTGCTTATGATGGCGACGACCACCAGCACGGATGCCACTGGTTTTCTGGATGCATTGGCTCCACAAGTCAAAAAAATTTTGGGTATTGATCTGCGTTGGGTACCGACGGGGACAGGTAAGGCTCTGGAACTTGGAAAGCGGTGCGATGCGGACATTCTTTTGGTGCATGCTCCGGAGGCTGAAAAGGCTTATGTGAATGCTGGTTACGGAAAGGAACGGCGTCGGCTGATGTACAATGATTTTGTCCTCGTGGGCCCCCCCAATGATCCGGCCTCTGTCCGTGGAACGACCATTGAAGAGGCCTTGCGTCGTATCTACGCATCGTCCTCGGTTTTTGTCAGTCGTGGGGATGATTCCGGAACCCACCAGAAGGAAAAGGAATTATGGAAAGCAGCCGGCATTGGAAACTTTGCGTCCTTGCCGTCTTACTTGGAAACAGGCCAAGGGATGATGCCCACGTTGGATGTGGCTGCTGAGCGTCGCGGCTACACATTGACGGATCGAGCCACTTTGGCCAAATTCCTGGAGGATCCTAAGCGTGCTGGATCTTTGGACGTACTTGTGGAAGGCGGTGAGATTTTGCTTAATCGGTACAGTTTGATCATTGTAAGTCCGGAAAAATGCCCTAAAACTAAGCTTGAAGCAGCCAAGCGTTTGACCGATTGGATGGTTGGACCTGAGGGCCAGGCCTTCATCGAAGCCTTTCGTGTCTCGGGGAAGCAGGTCTTTTTCCCGGACGCTGGCGGTCCTCAATAAACGAGGGGCTTCCCCGGCATCCAAAGCTCTGAGAGGACTCATGTGGATTATTTTGTCGTATCATTTGGAAAAGCTCTCTCTCTGCTCCTAGGTGGTGATCCTGAAACTTACTCGGCTCTTCGAACGACGCTTTGGGTTTCGACGACTTCCTTAATCATGAGCCTTCTTGGAGGTGTCCCGCTGGGCTTTCTTTTAGGGTACGCCTCATTCCCGGGGCGTCGCTTTCTACGCACGCTTGTGGACACGCTCCTGTCGCTCCCAACTGTCCTCATTGGCCTTTTGGTCTATGGGCTTCTGACGCACCATGGACCTTTAGGCCGATTTGGTTTGCTTTTCACCGTGCACGCCATCATTATCGGGCAAACCCTTTTGGCTCTTCCCATTGTGATAGCTCTGACGGCGTCCGCTGTGGAAGCCTTGGACGAACGTCTTCATGTAACCCTTTTATCTCTGGGTGCTGGAAGATGGCGTCGGTTCCTCACCAGCGTGCGTGAGGCGCGTTTTGGATTGCTGACGGCATCGGTGACCGCCTACGGCCGGGTACTCACGGAAGTGGGCATTGCCATCATGGTTGGAGGCAACATCAAGTGGCACACTCGAACATTGACGACGGCTATCGCCTTGGAGACCAACAAAGGCGATTTCGCCTCGGGCGTGGCCTTGGGTCTTATCCTTCTGTCTCTGGCTTTCCTGGTCAACATCGCATTATATGGTCTCAGAAAACGGGTCTAAGTGCGGTGATGATGAAGGCGAGTCTTTGATGGATGTTCTCATGTCTTCATCGACACCGCTCTATGAACTAGACAGAGTCGTGCACATTTATGACGACCGGCCGGTTCTTTCCATCGAGCGTTGGTCGATGGCGCCGGGCGTTGTCTTGGGTCTCGTGGGCCCCAACGGAAGCGGAAAAAGCACGCTTCTTCGGCTCCTTGGCTTTGTCGAGTTCCCAGTCAGGGGTAGCATTTCGTTTCAAGGCCAAAGGGTCTCTCGGAATAACGCCCCGCACTTTCGCCAAGTCGTTACGTTGCTTCCCCAGAATCCCTACCTTTTAGATCGCACGGTGGCTGACAATGTGGCCTATGGGCTCTCTGTGCGAGGGATTCATCGGGATCGCACGGCCCGCGTGGCTGAGGCACTCCGATGGGTGGGATTGCTTCCCGAAGTCTTTGGACCTCGTTCGGTGCGCTCTCTTTCAGGAGGGGAAGCTCGTCGAGTGGCCTTGGCGGCGAGGCTTGTTTTGCGGCCTCATGTGTTGCTGTTGGATGAGCCCACAGCCGAAATTGACATGGAGACCGCGTACCTTCTCCGTCAGGCGGCCTTGAAAGCCCGTGCGGTGTGGGGAACCACAGTGGTCATGACCAGCCACGATTGGGGATGGCTTCTGGGGGTTTGTGACGAAATCCATCAGATGCATGGCGGGCGCCTTTTGGGTCGAGCTCCAATGAACCTTTTTGAAGGTCCGTGGAATGATGCGGGTGTGCCAGGAAAAGTTTGGAAAGATCTTGGTGGGGGTCTGAAACTTATGCTTGCGCTCAACCGATCCCGTGGAGCCACAGCCGTTGTACCTTCGGAACATGTGAGCCTTTTTAAAAGTCTGCCTGAAAGCCTTAAAGATCGGCCCAATGTTTTTCAAGGAATCATCACGGAACTTGCCCTTCATGGCCGAAACGACCTTATTTTGGTTACGGTGCGCCTGGCCGAAAGAAGCCTACTGGCGTCGGTTTCCAAGGATCGCGTGAGCGCCGAAGGTCTTCAGCTCGGAACCCCGGTGTGGGCTTGGATTCCTGAAGATCAATGCCGCTGGGTTTGAAATGTTTTGGCTTCCAGACAGGAATGCTGTGGGACCGATCTATGACACGCCATCATTCTTTAAGTTTCCCGTGCCATGTGAGCTGTTGTCTAACAGGCGGCCTAATCTTTTGGAGAGATGGATGCCGGGGTAACCACCAAGGCCGATCTGGCAGGCTTCGCTGCAATGGCGTGGACTCCATTTGTGTCCACAGAAGGCGAGGTTTTTAAGTACCAGAGGGGACACTCGATGGGCTTGACGATGGCCCCTTGGGAACGTTGAATGGCATAGGTTTGAACAGGAACTTCAGAAGACAGCCGATTCCCTTCATAGAAGATAAGGCGACACAAAAAAACGAAAAGGTTTTGGAACGCATCGGGCGTCTCAAAGGAAAATACAGCATTGTGGCTCACTTCTATGAGATCCAAGTCAGTGGTAAAGAAAAAACAAAGCATGCAATAACAATAACTTCAAAAAACGACAAACCTGGGCTAAAAGTCTCAAGAGGGCATGCTGCAAAGAAAATGTATTCAAAATCTGAGGAATCGGCCGTAGTCGGTCTTGCGCCCTTTCAGATATCGAGCGGTGACCGAAGATCAGCGTTCAAGCAGGTCGGCGGCAAAGACAAAATCGACTTGTGGCCGGAAATCTGGAGTCGGGCCTTCCTGAGAGCGTGTTAGAAATTTTCGGACCGACTCCCGCTTTCAGGTGGCTGAGTCGTGGTTTAACCTGATTGTTATCGATATGCGGTAGTCGAAACGGGTGGCGTGTTTGTTCGAATGGTGTTGAGCGAATACTCAGGGTGGGAGGTCATATGAGAATATTGAACAATGGCGACAGCTCAACGCGGCGGAACCTTCGCGACATTTCTGTACTCTCCCGTGCCCAAGGGTGTCTTCTCGGCCAGCTTGCCGGTGACTCTCTAGGCAGCCTGGTGGAGTTTCGGACTCCGGATGACATTCGGCGGGAATACCCGAATGGCGTCCGTGAACTTGCCGATGGAGGCATGTGGAACACCATTGCCGGCCAACCGACCGACGATTCCGAAATGGCTCTTGCACTGGCCCGCTTGCTGGCGGCCCAGAGAAGATACGATCCCGAAGAAGCGAGAAAGGCCTACACCTTCTGGCTGAAATCCGGTCCCTTCGATTGTGGTATGACAGTCGAAGCTGGTCTGCGGGGCCGTCCCAATCCGGACAGCCAGGCCAACGGCGCGATGATGAGGATCAGCCCGTTAGGCATCTTCGGAGCCAACCACAACCTGGCGTTGGTTGCGGAGTGGGCACGGCAGGACGCGGCGATCACCCATCCCCATCCGGTCTGTCAGCAAGCGAACGCATTGTTCGCTATGGCGATTGCCTATGCCATCCGCGAGGGATGCGACGGCCGAAATCTCTACGAGCAGATTTTGACCTGGGCGGAAGACATGAAGGTGGATGGGAGCCTTTTGGAAGCGGTCCGAGGTGCCGCCGAATCACCGCCAGCGGATTATGTCCGCCTGCAGGGGTGGGTGTTGACGGCCTTTCGCAACGCCCTCTGGCAGCTTCTGTATGCCCCGAACCTGGAGGAAGCCGTTGTGGACACGGTCATGCGCGGGGGAGACACGGACACCAATGCCGCCATCTGTGGTGCACTTCTAGGCGCTGTCCACGGCCGGGACGCCGTTCCCGCTCAGTGGGTCGAATCCGTCCTGAATTGCCGGCCCGCAGCGGGAAAACCGAATGTGCACCGTCCTCGGCCCGAGTGTTTCTGGCCGGTGGATGCCTTGGAGCTTGCGGAGCGGTTACTGGGGTTTGATCAGTGAGACATGTCGACGCACCAGGGAAAAGAAAGATCCTGATTGGGTGGGAGGGACGAAGTTACGCCGCGGTTAACACAAATTGACAAAATTCTGTTGTGACAAAGTGCTGTTTCCGGTCGAAGTGGCCCGAGGGATTGGATGATGTGGTTCAGCCACGAGTACCGCCGGCCTGGGTTTGGCATTTCCGACGACCTGGCAAAATTGGCCGAGGGCGACGGTAACGGCGGAGCGGCAGCCGACCGGCAGGTGGTACAAAAGCATGGCACTCGTGGGCCGCTACGTAGGCTTGCATTAGATATCAATTCTTTGTGCCGACCGATTGTCAGGGAAATTGATTTTGACACCGCTTTCGGCAACTCAGGACCGACATACTCTTTGATAACCCGTTTATATGAAAACTTTTCGGTTAACGGCGGGACAAAGAAAACGTTTATGAAGAAGGTTGCACATGGGGAGCCAAAATGCAATCCGCTGATTTTAGCGGTTCTTGTTTCGCGCAAGACCCCGTGGAATGATCCCCTCGGGGTCTCGTCGTTTCACGCGTGTCCACCAAGACTTACCCCCGCCCGCCTGCACATTTACCCGGATTCTCCTTTTCGAAGCCCGTAGTCTGCGGACCGGGTGCGACTCTGGGTGTTGCGGGCGCTCACCGAAAATGCCCTCTTCGAATTGTTCCGTTCTCAGTTTTTCAAATTGCGTTGCCTAACCCAATTTTGTCACAAATTAACTGAAAAAACCCAGATTGACCGACTCTGGTCCTCTCAGTCGATGAAAACACCTTTTTAGGAGGGTCAAAATTTTAATATACGTGGCGCTGCACATCCACCGTCATTGAAAGGATCTTCGGCGGATCGACCAGGTTTTTTGTCACGTCGTTTTCACGGCTCGTGTGTTTCAGGGCAAGTAAAGGAGCACGCCGAGGGTGTTACCCAGACCTTGGTCGGGCATGATGGAAAGGCTTGACGGAAGAGGGCGTAGGGCCAACCCTGCTGAGGGTGTCAGACAGACCTTGGTCGGGCGTGATGGAAGGGGCCGGTGGGGGCTGCAGGGCGGGATGGTCTGGTGCGGCTGGAATGGCTTTGGCCGCCCTGCAGTGCGGAAAGATCACGAAACTTTGGAACCCGGCACAGTGGGAGCGTCCGTGGTGATGAGGCGAAGACCTTGCGGGTCATGGGCGGCCAGAATCATGCCTTGGGATTCGACGCCCATGAGGCGTACCGGTTTAAGGTTGGCTACCAGAATGACGGTTTTGCCCACGAGATCTTCTGGGGCGTAATGTTCTCCGATTCCGGCAACAACCTGCCGTTTTTCCCCGAGATCCACCGTAAGCTGCACAAGCTTTTTGGATTTTGCCACCCGTTGAGCCGCCACCACCGTGCCCACTCGTAAATCCAATCTCTGAAATTCCTCAATACCGATGAGACCGTCTTGAGCTTCGGTTCGGCTCAGAGAAGTGTCCTTTTTTGCCGAAGCCGTCTCGGGTTTCTTAGGCGGGGCTTCCTCGCGGGCAGCCGATTTTTTCGTATCTACCCGAGGGAATAGGGCTTCCCCTTTTTCCACGGCTGTTCCTTCCACCAGGCTTCCCCATACGGCTTCACGGTCCAGACGCACTTCCAGAGCCTTGCGTGCTATCCCAAGCCGGGAAAGCATTTTTTCAGCGGTTTCGGGCATAAAGGGGGTGATAAGCACAGCCACGGTCTTGTTCACTTCCAACAAGGTGCGTATCACCCTTTGCAGGCGACCGCGACGGGAAGCCTCTTTGGCAAGATCCCAAGGGGCTGTGCGATCGATGTATTTGTTGGCCGCATTAATAACTTCCCAGACGGCCATCAGGGCTTTATGGAAGGCCAGTTGCGGTATTTCCTGTCGATAGACATCTATGGTTTGTTCCAAGAGATGTCTCAGTTCCGTATCCTCGGGTTCTTCCGGATCTCCCCACGGCGGCACCGACCCCGCGAAATATCGAGCGGTCATGGCCAAAGTGCGGCTGAACAGATTGCCCAAATCGTTGGCCAGATCCGCATTGAGACGCTGCACAAGGGCTTCCTCACTGAAATTGGCGTCAAGCCCAAAAACCATTTCACGAAGCAGAAAATACCGAAAGGCATCCAGGCCGTAGGTGGGAGCCAGATCCAAGGGACGCACCACCGTGCCGCGACTCTTGCTCATTTTGCCTTCATTGATTTTCCAATACCCATGCACATTGAGATGCCGGTACGGTGCAATGCCGGCGGCTTTGAGCATGGTAGGCCAAAAGATGCCGTGGGGTTTCAGAATATCCTTGGCAATGAGGTGTTGGGCGACAGGCCAAAATTTCTGAAACAGTTCTCCATTCGGGTAGCCCAGACCGGACACGTAGTTGATCAGGGCATCAAACCATACATAGGTCACGAACCGTTCATCAAAAGGCAGAGGGATACCCCAGCTCAGCCGTTCCCGAGGCCGTGAAATACAGAGGTCTTCCAAAGGTTCCCGCAGAAAAGCCAAAACCTCGTTCTTGTAACGTTCCGGCCGAATAAAATCCGGGTTTTTTTCGATATGATCAATAAGCCAATCCTGATAGGCGCTCATGCGAAAAAAATAGTTGGCTTCTTCCCGTTCCACGGGTTCTTTGTCATGATCAGGGCATTTGCCGTTCACCATTTCCCGTTCCGTGATGAAACGTTCGCAACCCACGCAGTAGAGTCCTCGATAGGTATCGAAATAAATGTCCCCCTTGTCGTAAACCTTTTGAAGAATGTCTTGCACCGCGCGCACATGGCGAGCTTCGGTGGTGCGTATAAAATCGTTGTGGCTGATGTTCAGTTTTGGCCAGGTTTCTCGAAACAAGGCGCTGATGCGGTCCGCATAGCTTTTGGGATCGGTTCCCGCGGCTTCGGCCGCCTGCACGATTTTGTCTCCGTGTTCGTCAGTTCCCGTGAGGAAATAGGTTTCATAACCCATGAGGCGATAAAACCGGTTCAATACATCGGCCACAATGGTTGTGTACGCATGACCGATATGGGGTTCCGCATTGACATAATAGATGGGCGTCGTGATGTAGAAGCGTTGTTCCATGCTTTATCTTCCTTCTTCGTCGTCATCATCATGGTCGTCGTCTTCGTCGTCGGCATTGTGGTCGGGATCCAAGACGGTTTTTTTCAAGGAGTCCTGATTCGCGGGAGAAGCCGACAGAGCCTCACGGCGGCACGGCGGCAGGCTTGAGGAGACCTCCGGCAAAGGTCCATAGGAAATTTCCACTTCCTCACCGCTTTCCAAAAGCACGGTGATGGTGCGATCCATAACATTTTGACGAATCACCTTGCCGCGACCTTTAGGGGTGTCCACTTTCTTGCCCAATTTGGGCATGCCTTGCTTGTATTCCCGATACACATCGTATTCGTACTGAAGGCAACACATGAGCCGCCCGCAGGCGCCGGAAATCTTGCCGGGATTGAGACTCAAGTTTTGTTCCTTAGCCATTTTGATGGAAACAGGATGAAAGGAACGCAGAAAGGTGGCACAGCACAAAGGCCTTCCACAGGTTCCCAATCCTCCCACCATCTTGGCCTGATTACGGACACCGATTTGTCTAAGTTCCACTCGAGTGCGATAACGGCGCACCAGATCTTTCACCAGCTCTCGAAAATCCACACGGGTTTCCGCCGTAAAATAAAAGATGATTTTGGATCGATCAAAAAAGCATTCCACATCCACAAGGTTCATGGGTAGGTTCAATGCCTGAATGCGTTCCAAGCAAAACCTTTCCGCTTCTTCTTCAAAGCGCATGTTATCGAAGTGTTTTTCGATCTCTTCCGGATTGGCGGGTCGTTCTATCGTTTTAATGTCCTTGGGATGCACGTCGAGATTTCTCTTGCACGGCCCTTCCACAACTTCTCCCAAGCCCATACCCTGCTCGGTATGAACGATTACGTAATCACCTTTGCGAACATCCCAATTTCCGGGATCAAAGTGATAGACCTTTCCTCCCTCTCGGAAACGGATACCGATAACCTTTTCCACTTTGTCCATACACCACATCCTTTATCTTCAGACACACGGCTTCCAGCAGAAGCTGTTTGGCCGCGTGTGCCTTAAGGTGCTGCAGAGCGGTTTCTAGCACTTCAAGCACATGCACCAGACTTTCCACCCGTGAATGCTTCCATGGAGCTCGAGCCACGGGGGCGGCTTCGGTGCACGTAGTGTTTGCGGACGACTTCAGGTGAGTCACCAAAACCTCACGCACGGCGAACTTAATACATTCCAAGTCTTGTTCCAAGTTTTCCGTTTCTTTAGCCCATTGGGCCACATCCTGAAAAAAGTCGATCATAGGGCTTTGAAGAATTTTTTCCAGCCGCTCCATCACACTTTCCATGCGTTCCAAAAGCTTTTCCTGAGCCCATGCGCGGGCTTTTTCCAAACTTCCGAAGCTCAGGTGCGCAAGGCGAAGGGCGGTTTCTTCATCCAGGGACATTTCATCTCGAAGCGTTTCGGCCACGCTTTGAGGATCCAAAGGACGGCATCGTAGGTGGCAACAACGCGAGACGATGGTCGGCATCAGGTTGTAGGGTTCCGGCGCCAACAACAGAAAAACGTTGGATGCCGGAGGTTCTTCCAGGATTTTGAGCAAGGCGTTGGCGGCTTCCTCGGTAAGGTCCTGACAATCCTCAAGGATGATCACCCGTCTTCGGCCTTCATAGGGATGGACACGGCATCTTTCCTTGAGGCTTCGAATTTGAGCCAGTTTAATGGCGGATCCGTCCTTGGAAATGACCATGACGTCAGGATGCACACCTCGGACAATCTTGCTGCAGGACACACAACGCCCACAGGCCATGATCGGTGACGACTCGTTTTGGGAAAGCTCCATTTTTTCCGAGCAGTTCAAGGCTTTGGCGACTTCCAAGGCCAGAGCCTTTTTGCCGACTCCGGGCATACCGGTAAAGAGCAGGGCATGAGGAAGTTTGCCCTTCCGAATCATACGCAAGAGCACATGTTGTGCCTGAGGTTGTCCTGTAAAGACTTGATGCAAGGACATGGGTCATTTCCTACTTCGGAAGTCTTCCTCGACTTTGGGCCGTGTGGCCTCGAGAGCCGTCATCACATCCTCGATCACTTTCGGTAAATCCTGTGCGGCATCGATCACAATAAAGCGCTTTGGATCTCGACGGGCCAGGTCCAGATACCCATGACGTACCTTTTCCAGAAACGTCAGACCTTCTTGTTCCATTCGGTCTCGCGTCACCGAACGCTGTGACAAACGCCGCCAGGCGACGGTTACCTCACAGTCCAAAAGCACAGTGATGTCCGGAAACAAAGAGCCGAGCACCACTTTCTGAAGATCTTGCACACGTTCGGCTCCCAGACCTCGACCCCAACCCTGGTAGGCTACGGTTGCGTCCCGAAAACGATCGGCGAGAATCCAGACACCCTGTTCCAAACAGGGGACGATGGTTTCGAATACGTGTTGCGCCTGACTAGCTGCATAAAGACAGGTTTCCGCCCATGGAGCTATGGGGGAAAGCCGAGGTTCCAAAAGAAGATTACGGATTCTTTCGCCCAACCTTGTGCCGCCCGGTTCACGAATCACCCGTACCTTGTGGCCCAAGCCTTCGATCCAGCGGCGGACATGATCCAAAATCGTGCTTTTACCCGAACCGTCAATGCCTTCCACACTGAGAAAAACGCCGCGCACAAAAGGTTCATGCGTCCTCATGGCTTGAACCTTTTCGAGCAGCTTCCGGCCACAATGGCAGCTGAAAGGATTCTCGAACGGTACCGTCACGGGAAAGTGCCGAAGAAGCTTCTACAGGGGGCGACTCATTACGATAGCCTCGATAAAAATATCTGCCATAAAGCGACTGATAAGCCGTCCATGCCGATTCGGGATCCTCATTCTTGGACAAAATATCGTCCAGGCTGTTCATGCGAGCGTCCAGATCATCGGCAAGGTGCAAAGCCAAAGCTTCTCGAGTCATGGGCTTCTGAACAGCGCCGTATTCCGTTTCCCCATGATGGCTTAGAATCAAATGCTTCAGAAGCATACCGGTTTCGGGAGGAAAATCCTTGCACAAAGCCAGTTTGCTGTTGAGGATTTCCACTCCCAAAACCATATGACCTACCAATCGCCCTTCGTCCGAATAGTCGATTACCAGGTCATAAGTGTATTCTTGAACTTTGCCGATGTCGTGAAGAAAGGCTCCCATGAGCAGCAGTTCTCGGTCCAAGGACGTATACTGATCGGCGATGACCGTCGTCAGGCGCATGACCCCTACGGTGTGTTCCAGAAGACCGCCGAGATAAGCGTGATGGACGGATTTGGCTCCCGGAGCTTTTCGAAAACGTTGCATGAGGGTTTTGTCTGAGCACAAAAACTTGGCCAGGGTTCGTAGCGGCTTTTGGGTCAGCTTTTGAAGCATGCCTTGAAGCTCATTCCACAATTGGTTTATGTCCCTGGGGCACACGGGAAGAAAATCCCCTGGATTCACCTTTGCCATGGGCACCGGCTCAAAACTATGCACATGAATCTGGATTTCATCGCGAAACAGTTCACTGCGCCCTTGAACTTGAAACACCTTGTGCCCGGCCATAGCTTGGGACGCTTCCTCGGCGTTTTCCCATAGCCGAGCCGTGAGGCTCCCGGTTTTATCCCGAAGCTTCAGCGTGAGAAAAGGCTTGCCGTTTTTGGTGGTGCGCAGTTGTTTTTCGTCCACCACAAAAACGCCGGTCACCTCTTGGTTCGGCCCAATATCGGAAATACGGTGCATTATCGAATCTTTCTTGGAACGAGAAGCTTCATCGTTCATAAACCTGCTGCCTTTTTGTGCGGAGGATGTCTATTGAGCCTGAAAGACGATGGGAACCCGGGTTTTTTCCTAGGAGAGTGGGCGTTCCGCCCGCATGATGAGCGGGCCGAAGGTCTGCACTCCCAAGAAAAGGATCACCATCCTTTATTGCTGGAGCAGCCCCTAGAGGCTCCCCGAGAACCGGCAAGAGCAAGGTCTCTTGCCGGTTTAAAGTAGGGGAGAAGGCGGCGCCTCGCCCCTACAAGCGTGAAACCATGTCTTTTTCTGAAAGAGCCGGTCTCCGGCCCGCCTTGTGTTCCGACGGGACACCCTCGCTGCCAGGGAAAGATTCGTTCCAGGACTGGATCCCAGCAACGTCCAAAAGATACTACAGGAACAGCATGTTTTTTCAAAGGTGTTGTCATCACCTCGAGGATCATCACTTGTCAGAGAAGCCTAAAGGCCCTAGGATGACCCGAAAACCAAGAGGGAGAGGACCGTGGAAGCCATCGCTCAACTAGGATCGCTTTTGGGGCTTTCTTTTATTTGTGGGATCAATCTTTATGCCACGGTGGCGGTGGTGGGCCTCTGCCTCAAGCACGGACTTGTCCACGGCCTGCCTTCGGAACTGTCTGTATTGGCCGACGATGCGGTTATCTTTGTGGCTCTCCTTCTTTATTTCGTGGAATTTGTTATAGACAAGATTCCGGGTATGGACACCCTATGGGATACACTGCACACCATCATCCGTCCTTTAGGTGGAGCGTTGCTGGCTGTTCTGCAAGTGGGCGAAGGTTCACAGGCTTTGGAAGTCATCGCTTTTATGATTGGTGCGAGCCTGGCTTCAGTAGCTCATATGACCAAGGCTGGCACTCGACTTTTGGTGCAGGTGAGCCCGGAACCCTTTTCCAACATGGTGATCAGCCTCGGTGAAGATCTTTTGACCATCGGCTATGCTTACTTATCTTTGGCCTATCCACGATTGACCTTTTTTTTGACCGTTGTTCTGGTGGCGGGAGTCCTTTTGGTGCTTCCCCTCTTGTTTCGAGCTGTTTTGATGGCTGTGCGGGGTCTGGGTCATCGTCTCGGATCGGTTTTGGGTATGGTCTCCTTGAGCTATGGACCGAGAAAACTTCCGCCTTGGGTCCAGATGGCTTTTGAAGGAGTCCGCGAAGACGGTGAAGAGATTCTTTGGGCGGGAAAAGCTTATGCCTTGCGGCTTCCAGGAGTGCCCCGCTATGCGTCCATGCATCTTGTGCTTTCGAATAAAGCGGCCACCTTTTTCTACCGAAAATTTTTCCGAGAACGGCATCTGAGGCTGCTCAGGGAAAATGGGACTCGAACCAGCCTGGCTTTAGGAAAACTTTTCGGTGTCTACCTCTTTCTTTCCGCCGGAAACTCCTGGACCATGGCCGTGTACCGATCCCTTGTCGAGACTCTTCCTTCCCAATGGTGGAACGCCAAAAACCCATAGAACTTAAGACCTTCTAAAGACATGGTGCCAAACGACGGTTCGCCGACTTTTCCTACTGAATCCCTAAGGGTACCAGGATTTACCGAGGAAGGCCTTCGACTTTTCGAAGAAGTGCAAAGTGTGGTTCGTGAAAAGAACCTTCTGGCCTACAAGGAAAAGACGCCTCTTTTATGGGTTTTTTTCTTGGGAGGCACAGGAACCGGCAAGTCCACGGTTTTTGACGCCGTGTGTGGTGCAGCCGTGAGCGCCGTGGGAGCGGAAAGGCCCAAAACGGCGGGAGCCATCGGTTTTGTGCATGCGCAAGCGGTCTTTGAGCCCGGCTTTCCCTTTCCGGAATTTCGTTTCATCAAGCATCCTCTGGATCCGTCCCATGGCTTGTCTCCTTTACTCGGGGAACCGGGTGTGATTCATCTCTGGGTTCATGATCTTCTGGAATGGGCTTCTGTGATCTTGGTGGACACACCCGATGTGGACAGTGTGGAGGTGGCCAACCGAAAACTGGTGGAAACCTTGTGGCGCTTGGCGGATCTGGTGGTGTTTGTGACGAGTCAAGAAAAGTACGCCGACGAGGTGCCGTCGAAGTTTTTAAAGAAGATCGTGGAAGAAGGCACGGACGTTCTGGTGGTGTGCAACAAGTTAGGGGGAGAATTTCAGGAGACGGACATTCGCGAAATTTTGGAAAAGGAAACACGGATTCCTGAAGGAGCTCTGTGGCTTCTGCCTTTTATGGCCACCAATCCTCTTCAGGGTTTGCCGCGGGATCCGGCATTTCTAGCTTTTTCCAGGACTCTCAAGAACAAGCTGGAGCAAGAGGAAGCCACCCGAAGGCGCGCCTCTTGGATATCCATGAGGAAGAAGTCCCTGAAGCATCGTATGGAAAAGGTTTTGGACGGTATCTCCGCAGAGCTGCATCAGGCGCACCGATGGAAAGAGCAGCTTCGGCGTTATGGCGAAGAGGCCGTGGCTCAGATCATCGAAGATCAGCACAGCCGTTTTTCTTCCGAAACCCGATCCTATCTGCAGGCGGAAATTCGCGATTTGTTTTCCCGCTACGATCTTTTGGCGGGTCCGAGGCGCTGGTTGTCCCGATGGGTTACGGCACCTTTGCGCCTTTTGGGGCTCAAGTCTTCCGAACCGACCCCCGATCGTGGCGAAGCTCTGCAAAGGATCAAGAACCGTATTCACTTGGGGGGTATTCAGGCCGCTATTCAACGTTATGGACGAAAGGTGCTGGAAGAGACAGTGCCGGACCGGCCCGAAAGCCCCATTCATCAGGCCGTGACAAAGCCTGGGGTACTCATGACGCCCGAAGAAGTGGCTGAACATGTCTATCGGGAACAGGAACTTCTTATTCAGTGGTTGGAAAAGGTCTTTCTGGATCTGGCTCGAGACATTCCCAAGGGGAAAAAGTGGGGTATTTATTCCACTTCGGTCCTTTGGGGACTCTTGATTCTCAGTCTGGAAGTGGCGGTGGGCGGAGGGTTGTCGGTCGTGGATGCCGTCGTGGATGCCGCCATCGCTCCGTTTGTCACCAAAGGGGCCGTGGAACTCTTCGCTTACACGGAAATTCAAAAAATCGCACGGCAGCTCTCCGAAAAATACCGGGCCAGCCTTGTTTCCGTGGTCGAAGCGCAAAAGCGCCGTTTTGAAGCATGCTTGGAACCTCTGATGCCTTCCGCGGAAGCCGTGGAAACATGGCGTCGTTGGACCCATGACATTCGAGTGTAGGAAGATGACACTGTGTGGATTAAGGAGCATGTCCCGTAACGGTCGCCCCCATCGGAGCGCGGGTGAGCCGGCGGCGCACATGGCGGGTTAGACTCCCGGCCTTTCAAAAAACAGCCCAATTCCCCTTTCTAGGGGCGAGGCGCCGGCTAATCCCTGCTTCGAAACGGTATAAGAGATCTTGGGATTGCGAGTTCCCGTTCATGCGCCTGAAGCGAAAAGGATACTGAAGACTCAAGGAAGCCGTATGCTTGAGAAGAGACAGACTTTTTCCAATCTTGAAGATCTTTGGGGTCATCTCCATGATGTGCATGCCCTGCTGACTTCGGGATCCTTTCTGCCCATCAAGGATGAAGATCGTCGGGTTCTGCAAAAGCGACTTCAGAAGATAGAGCACAAGCTGCATCAGCTTGAAGATCGATCGCTCCTCATTGGGCTTGTGGGCGGCACAGGGGTCGGCAAATCCACCTTGATGAACGTTCTGGCCCAAGAACCCATCGCTTCCGTAAGTCACCGAAGGCCGCATACGGACCGAGTCTTGCTTTATCGGCATGTTCACTGTGTGGTGCCCGGAACCCTTAAGTCCCTAGACGGCATCATGACTGAAGTGGTCCACGAAGCCGAAGCCGCCAGGCACATGATTATGGCCGACCTTCCTGATTTCGACAGCCTAGTTCAAGAGCACCGACAACGGGTTTTGGCGTTCATGGAACACTTAGACCTGGTGTTGTGGGTGACAACGCCGGAAAAATACGCCGACGGCCGCTTTTACGAAATGCTTCGGGAAGCACCCAAATCTCGAGAAAACTTCGCCTTTGTTCTTAACAAAGCGGACCTTCTGTTTTCCGAATCGGACGCAGCCGCCTTTTCCGAAGATCTTCTCAAGGTGGTTCGTTCCTTTGAGCGGCTCGTGCGGGAAAGTGGAGTCAAGGATCCAGTCCTTTATGTCATTTCCGCTGGAGAAGTTTTGCAGGGATCACCTCTTTCGCCCTGGAATCAGTTTCCTTTTTTGCGCCGCTGGGTGTTTAGGGAGCGGAACGCCAAAGAAATTCGGGCTATTAAAGAAGCCAATCTGGATGCTGAATTCCAAGCCTTGATCCTTGCCCTTCGTGAAGGAATGGAGCAGCTGGAGCGGGCCGTGCAGGCCTTGAACCTTCTTGAAAGTAGTGTTTTGGAGTCCGGGAGTCTTCAAGAGGCGGCTTCGGTGGTGCAAGGGGTCTTGAGTGATCTTCCTTTGGTGCATAACCTTTCCCAAAGCCTGCAGAATGCCGGTGATCTCAGCGGCGCTGCCGCTCTGTTGGCCTGGGTGCATCGCCTAGGAGATAAGGAGCCCGACGCGTCGCATGCTGCCGTCCTTTTGACGCGTGAAGTGACCTCGGCTCTTGAAAAACGTTTTCAGGAACATCTGGTCGCGATGCGGGACCAAAGCGTTATTTGGGCTCGACGAGAAGGATTGGCGGAACCTCTTCGAGGGGAACTTCTGGAAAGGCTGCATGAATCCTTGGATCGGATTTCCATCGCGAAAGAAGTTCGAGAAGCCGTCACCTTTGCTATTATTCAGGCCCAGAAACAAGGCGTAGCTTTCATGCGTCGTCGCCAAAGGCTGTGGAGCTTTATGATCACAACCTTGTTCCTGCTTGCCCTAGGAGGACAGGAAGCTTGGCGGGTCGCTTTGGCCGATCCGGGCATGACGTCCTCAGTGGCCCTGGTGGCCGCCATGGTGGAAAAGCTTTTCAGCGGCCAGGGTCTGGCGGCTTTGGGTTCATGGGCTTTTCTACAGCTGGTGGTGGGAGCTCGATTTTATCGAGAATACAAGAAATCCTTGCAGCAGCGCAGCGAAGCGATTATAGACACGCTGCAATCGGCTCTGGAGCAGGTGTTTCGCCAAGCCATGGAACAACACCTTGAGGTGATCCGCCGGTGCCGAGAAGAAATGAAAGAAAGGCTTGCCGTCATGGGCCGCTTGGGCAAGAGTGCTTCTTAGAAGGCTGTTCCACAGCCAGGGCGGCTGATGGTTTTCCTGGGGACGCGGAGCTCCAGGAAACAGGCGGGAAATGTGAGGGCGTGCGGGTCACGATTTTTTTGAGGACGGATCTATGTCTTTACCGCTGAAGATTCTCGTTTTGGCGACTCTTTTCGTGCTTCCCATGGTTCCTACTTTTTGGGCCATTCAAGAGATTCCCAGGCGTCAGTTTCGCAGCCGAAGGCGCAAGATGGTCTGGTTTGCCGTGGTGGCCACGGTGCCGTGCCTCGGAGCGATCCTCTATTGGGCTTTGGAAAGACGCCATACGACACCGATCATGGCTGCGTAAAGGAGGATATACAGCTCATGCTCACCGTTTTTCGTGAACATGCCGGCAGTTGGATCATCAAAGTCGCCCTTTTTGCCATCATCGTGGTTTTTATCTTTTGGGGCGGGTATTCGTATAAGTCCATGAAGGCCAGCCGTTTGGCGCGGGTTGGGGATGTTTATGTGACCTATGCCGACTACGAAAAGGCTTATGATCATCTATTGGACATGTATCGGCGCCAGTTCGGCAACCAGATCACTCAGGAACTGCTGGAACGTCTCAATCTGAAACAACAGGCCCTGAATCTGCTCATTGACCGAATCCTGATCACCCAAGCGGCCCATGTTTTGGGCTTGCATGCCGGACCGGAAGACATTCAAGCGGAGGTTCTGTCCATTCCCGCTTTTCAGGTGGATGGACGGTTTGACAGGCAAAGGTATTTGTCGATTTTGCAGCATAACCGGCTCACCCCTCAGGTGTTTGAACAACAACTGGCTCAGGATCTGACCCTAAGGCGTGTGGAAGCCTTCGTCAAAGGCCAAGCCATGGTCAGTGACGTGGAAGTGGAGGCGGACCTACAGTATCGATTCAGCAAAATTCAGGTGGCTTACGCTCAGTTCGATCCCAAAAACTTTTTGGATAAGGTGACCGTGGATGAGG
The DNA here is from genome assembly GCA_037481875.1 of Desulfosoma sp. Taxonomy (NCBI): domain Bacteria; kingdom Pseudomonadati; phylum Thermodesulfobacteriota; class Syntrophobacteria; order Syntrophobacterales; family Syntrophobacteraceae; genus Desulfosoma; species Desulfosoma sp. The sequence continues at coordinate 49,245 of JBBFKY010000013.1, forward strand.
CTCAGATGACAGCCTTTTTTGAAAAAAACGCCGACCGCTACAAGGAGCCGGAAAAAAGGGTTTTGGTCTATGTGCCTTTTGTTTTGGATGAAGAACTGGGCGGCTTGGCCGTGACGGAAGACGAAATCCGCACCTATTACGAGGATCATCGCGAAAAGTTCCATCAGCAACACCAGGTCAAGGCTCGCCATATTCTTTTTCGCCTCAGCGAAGGAGCTAGCGAAGATGAAGTGAAAAAGACGGAAAGTGCCGCTCGAGCTGTTCTTGAAAAGGCGCGCAAAGGTGAAGATTTCGCCGCCTTGGCCAAGGCCCATTCCCAGGACGGGTCGGCCCAAGATGGAGGGGATCTGGGTTGGTTTAGCAAAGATCAAATGATTCCCGCCTTCGCTGAAGTAGCGTTTGCCATGAAACCTGGGGAAGTGAGTGATCTGGTGCGTACACCTTACGGGTTCCATATCATCAAAGTGGAAGACGTTCGTCCTGAAGAGACGGTGCCTTTAGAAAAAGCCAAACCCCAGATTGAACTGAATCTCAAGCGGGAAAAAGCTCGAGATATCGCCTATGATAAGGCTCGAGCCTTCGCCGATGCGGCCTATGCCGACGGCGATGTGGCCAAAGCCGCGCAGCGCCTTAACCGCGCTGTGGAAGCTCCCGAGAAAGCTTTTGCCGCCGGGGATTTGCTTCCCAAACTGGGGCAGGCTCCACAGGTCATAAAGGGTTTGTTCAGTCTTGGGGAAGGAGATGTTTCCGACGTGCTGGAATGGACCAACGGGTTTGTGGTGGGGCAGGTCAAGGCCATTCAACCGCCGCAGGTTCCTCCTTTGGAGCAGGTGAAAAGCCTTGTGGAACAAGACCTCAGGATGGAAAGGGCTCGAGAAGAAGCGGAAAAGGCGGCCAAGGCTTTCTTGGAAAAAGCGCGTTCCGTGGGAACTTTGGACAAAGTGAGCCAAGATGTTGCCGTTCAGGTAACCCAATGGTTTTCACGCACGGAACCGGACGATAAGTTGCGGCTCTGGGGAGAAGCCGCCGAAGCGGTGTTTCAATTGCAAAAACCTGGCGATATGCTTCAAAATCCCTTGTCTCACCAAGGAACTTTTCTCATTTGCCAACTTCTCGGCCGACAGAATCCGAACCCGGAAACGCTGGAAAAGGAACGGGAAAGTGCGCGAGCGCGCCTTACCCAAATCAAGCAGAACCAGCTTTGGCAGGCTTGGCTTGCCAAACAGCGTGCCATCGCCAAGGTGGAAATTCTTCATGAACTGTAGTCGCCACATCCAATTCACGGGCGCTTTGAAAATGGAAACCTTCCTCCCGGTCCTCAACGACCTGTAGGGGCAAATCCAAGGATCCGCCAAAACTCGCCACGAGGGCGCGTGGTCGCGGGGCGCACACGTCGGTGCGCCCCTACGGATTCGTGTCCTATCGCATTATCTCACAGCATCAGCCGGCAGGTTTGGTGTTGTGCTGTTTGCATAGAAATGTTTTGCCCAGGATGAAGACAGTGACTCATCCCCTTTTTTGCGGGTCCATGAGCCAAGCGCATGGCCTTTTCCATGGTTTCGGCATTGTCCGTGGGGAAGCTTCATAGCGTGTTTCCCCCCTTGAGAGCGTCCCCGGTGTTTTAGGTGATAACTCGCCGATTTTAATGCACTTCCCGCAGGGCCTGGTCCAGGTCCTTTAGAAGATCTTCCGTATCTTCAATGCCTACGGAAAGTCGAATGAGCGACTCACGAATGCCCATGTTTTCTCTTTGCGCAGGGGAAACAGAGGCATGGGAGGTTTCTGCGGGAAAACAGGCGAGAGATTCCACCCCTCCGAGGCTTACGGCCGGTTGAAAAAGAGTGAATCGTGCCATAACGCGGTGAGCGGTTTCGGCGTTTCCTTTAGGTTCAAAGGAGAGCATGCCGCCGAACCCTCGCATCTGACGGACGGCGATGGCATGATCGCCATGTTCTGCAAGTCCTGGGTAGTAAACTCTTTCCACGCGAGAATCCCGAGCGAGAAAAGAAGCCACCGCCATCCCGTTGTGGTTGTGACGGGCGACGCGTAACGCCAAAGTCTTGAGCCCTCTTTCCAAAAGAAAGCAGTCATAGGGGCTCAAACTGGGTCCGTACAAGGACACTACTGAAGACACAGCGGCCAAAAGTTCGGCACGACCCACGACGACGCCGCAACACAAGTCACTATGTCCGTTCAAATACTTCGTGCCGCTATGGACCACCAGATCAATCCCAAAGTCCAAAGGGTTTTGGTTGATAGGCGTGGCAAAAGTGTTATCCACCACTGTGAGAACGCCGCGGGATCGAGCCAATTGTGCCAAAGCTTCCAAGTCCAAAATTTTCATTAAAGGGTTTGAAGGAGTTTCCACATAGATAAGGCGGGTTTCGGGACGTAAGGCTGCTTCAAAGTCCTCAATGCTTTGGGAATCCACCCACGAAACCTGAATCCCTCGACGTGGCAGTTCTTTTTGGGTCAAGCCTAAAGTCCCGCCGTAAAGGTCCCTCTGCAAAACCACATGGTCTCCGTTCTGACAAAAGGCCAGAAACACGCTGCTTATGGCCGCCATACCGGAAGACACCACAATGCCGGCTTGGGCGTTTTCTAACGCAGCGATTTTTTCCGCTACAGCCATCTGGCCTGGAATGTTTTGATAACGCGGGTAAACCACATGCCCCAAAGGGCCGGGCACGCGGAACGCCGAGGACGCAAAGATGGGGGTGTTGACCCCGCCTGCCACTGTATCTGCAAAGGTGCCTGCATGGACACATCGTGTGGACAATCCCCAATCCCATCTGGCTTTGTCCATGATTTTTGATCCTTTCGTTTCTTTTGGAAAAGCTCAGGCGCCTACCCGTTCCACCACATTCAAAGCCGTAGCCACCACGTTTTCAACGTTGAAACCCAATTGTTTCATGAGCAAGGATCCAGGAGCCGAAGCTCCGAAACGGTCCAACCCGATGACAGCCCCGTAAGATCCAACCCATCGATGCCAGCCCATGGAAGATCCTGCCTCCACAGCGCATCGTGCAAGAATTTCGGGAGGCAGGACAGCGTTTCGGTATTCCTCCTCTTGCCGTTCAAAAATTTCCCAAGAGGGCATAGAAACCACGCGGGTTGGAATCCCTTTTTCGTGTTCCAGAACCTTTTGGGCTTGGAGAGCCAGATGGATTTCGGAGCCCGTGGCGATAAGGATGAGGCGGGGAGGTATGGCACTTTCCGAGAGCACATAGGCCCCTCTGGAGACACCTTCAAAGATCTTGGCGCGGTCAAGATCCAAAATTGGCACATTTTGGCGTGTCAGAGCCAAGGCCGCAGGACCGTCCGTTTCCAGAGCGATCTTCCAGGCCGCTGCCGTTTCGTTGGCATCCCCGGGACGAAGGACCGTCAGGTTGGGAATGGCTCGAAGGGAAGCCAAATGTTCCACAGGCTGATGAGTGGGGCCGTCTTCGCCGACCCCGATGCTATCGTGAGTGAAAATGTAAATCACTTTGGTTTTCATGAGTGCCGCCAGACGAATGGCCGGGCGCATGTAATCGGCGAAAACAAGGAAAGTTCCCCCGTAGGGACGCACGCCGCCGTGCAGGGCCATGCCGTTAAGAATGGCGCCCATGGCATGTTCTCTTACGCCGAAATGCAGATTGCGGTCACCTCCCTGAGCCAGAAACGTCTTGTTGGACGGAGCCAGATCGGCGGATCCCCCCATGAGGTTTGTCACGGTTTGAGCCAATGCATTGAGAACGATACCGGAAGCATTGCGGGTCGCCATAGACCCTTTCGAAGCATCGAAGGTGGGAAGCGATTTTTCCCAGCCTTGCGGCAGTGTTCCGGAAAGATAGTTGTTCAGAAGAGTGGCTTCTTCGGGATAGGTTTCGGTATAGCGGGCTAAAAGAGCGTGCCATTGTTCTTGGAGCCTTTGTCCTTCAGGAACAGCCCTTCGCATGCTTTCACGAACATCTTCAGGCACGTGAAACGGTTGATCCGCAGGCCATCCGTAGCATTCCTTGGTCTTTTGCGCAGCCTCAGGACCTAAGGGTTCGCCGTGGCAGGCGGGATTGTTTTCTTTGGGACTGCCGTAGCCGATGAGAGTCCGGACGGCGATCAGGGAAGGACGATCAGCGACGCTTTTGGCCTTTACGATGGCCGCATCGATCGCTTCCAGATCGTTGCCGTCCGGGACGCGTTCCGTATGCCATCCATAAGCTTGAAAGCGTTGTAGCACGTCCTCCGTAAAGGTTAAGGCCGTATCCCCTTCGATGGTGATGTGATTGTCGTCATAGAGGTAAATAAGTTTTCCCAGTTTCCAGTGTCCCGCCAGAGAAGCCGCTTCCGAAGCAACACCTTCCATGAGGTCTCCGTCGGAAACCAGCCCATAGGTGTAGTGATCAACAATAGGAAACCCTGGCCGGTTGAACCTTTGGGCCAGCCACTTTTCCGCCAAAGCCATGCCGACACCCATGGCAAAGCCTTGACCTAAAGGACCCGTGGTGCATTCAACTCCGGGTGTCAGACCGTATTCGGGATGCCCAGGAGTTTTGCTGTTCCATTGGCGGAAATTTTTGAGTTCTTCCAGGCTGAGATCATAGCCCGTCAAATGGAGCAAGGCATAAAGGAGGGCGGATCCGTGTCCTGCGGACAAAATGAATCGGTCTCGGTTTGCCCAAAAAGGATTCAAGGGATTATGGCGAAGATGGCGGCTCCACAACACATAGGCCATGGGTGCTGCCCCTAAAGGAAGTCCGGGATGGCCCGACTTGGCCTGTTCCACCATATCCACCGCCAAGAGCCGAAGGGTTGTTACGCACCGTTCATCCAGCTTGTCCGCTTGCATGTCTTGCTCCTTGTCGCCACCGATATGCTACCCCGAAATTCCAGACACAGCCCATAAATTCCCCGCACTGGTGCCTCACCTGAAACACAATGTCAAGTCACCACATGAGCATGCCGCAAAAACAGCAGCCCGTGATCTTTTGCATGGAGGCGGACTGTTTTGTTTGCACTGAAAAAATTGAACATGCCTCAACGCAAAATGCACCCTGATCTTTTATGGGCAGCCCCACATGTCCGCTTCGGAACCTCCACCCTGTACGGTCCTTCACGTCGGGTTGTGCAGGTTCCCCAACATCCGTAGGGCCGGAACCCGTCTGTCCGTCCCGTCTTCCGCCACCTACAGTGGGTTTCGGGGCGCACACATCGGTGCGCCCCTACAGAATCGTGTGGTTTCCCCTCGGCATGAACAGATTTTCGGCCACGCCATGGATTCCTCCTTGGAAACACTCCCTGCGGGGTAAATTCTATGTCAGCCGAGAAACAAACCCCTGTAAGGACGGAACGATGGATTCGTGCCAGAACCTTAACCCTATATGGTCCTTCTCTTCGGCCTGCGCGAGTTCTCCAACATCCGTAGGGACGGACCCGTATGTCCTTCTCGGAATCCCCTGGTATGGGTCGGGTCATACGGGTCACACACCGGTGTCCCCTCACCGATTGGTTTTGGGCGCAAAGTTTCGGGTTGTCCTGCAGTATCAATGCGTCACCGTGAACATAAACGACCCCATCGGAATATTGACAACTTTCCGTCACATCAGGCATAAGCGATTTCGCTGTGCGTGTGGCGAAGCTTCCCTGTTTCCCTCCTTCCATCAGGAGCATGTTCCATGAGGCCGAAGCATCGAGGTCATTGGCCGTTTTCGGCGCAAGGGATCGGTGCAGCCGTCTGTATGCTGTGGGTTCTTCTCATCTTTATGGCCCCGACTTCATGGGTGAGGGCGGCTGCTGAAGGGCCCCTGCGCGTCGTTCTCGATGACAATTATCCTCCATATATCTTTCGAAATCCCGAAGGGCGCCTTCAAGGTATTCTGGTGGACCGTTGGGCTTTGTGGGAAAAGGTTACGGGACGTCCTGTGGAACTTCTGGCCATGGATTGGGCGATAGCGCAGCAGGTGTTTCGCCAAGGTCAAGCGGATTTGATCGACACGATCTTTCTCACACCCGAACGCGCCGAACACTACTCCTTTGGAAAGCCCTACGCTGAAATTCCTGTGAGTATCTTTTACCATAAAACCATCTCGGGCCTTGGGGATGTCGAATCCCTCCGAGGTTTTGCCGTCGCGGTGAAGGAAGGTGACGCCTGCATCGAGGTTTTACGCGCCAAGGGTGTCACAAACTTGGTTTTATATTCCAGCTACGAAGCCATTGTGCGGGATGCCGCCTCGGGAGCGGTCAAGATTTTTTGTATCGATGATCCTCCGGCCTATTACTTTATGACCAAATACGGCGTGCTTGAGGATTTCAAGCAAGGCTTCACACTGTATTCTGGCTGGTTTCATCGAGCGGTGCTCAAAGGCCGAGAAGATGTGCTGCAGGCTGTGGAGCAGGGTTTTGCAGCCCTTTCTCCGAAAACCCTTGAAGACATCGATCGAAAATGGATGGGAACGCCTTTGAAGTCACGCTTTCCCTGGCGCCTTATTGGATGGATCGTCGGGTCTCTTGGCCTTTTAGTTTTTGTGAGCTTTATGTGGGTGGGACTTTTGAGAGCCCGCGTGCGCCAAAAGACGCAAGAAATCGCCGCTCTTTTGGAAGAAAGCCGAAAACAACAGGAAATTCTTCGCATCACCTTCAGGAGCATGGCTGAGGGCGTAATCACGACGGACAAGGACGGGATGATCCAGGACATGAACCCCTTGGCAGAAAAGCTTACGGGTTGGAATCTCGCTGATGCTCGAGGCCGACCGTGTGCCGAAGTTTTTCGAATCATTAATGAAAAAACGCGATCACCCGTGGAAAACCCAGTAGCCTTGGTGTTGGAGAAGGGACTGACCGTCGGGCTGGCCAACCACACCTTGCTTATTGCTCGAGACGGCACAGAACGTCCCATTGCCGACAGCGCAGCTCCTATGGTGGATTCTTCTGGACGCATCCTTGGCTGCGTGCTGGTCTTTCGAGACCAGACGGAGGAACGTCGCACCTTGTCCTTGCTTCATGAAACTTTGGAAAAGTATCGACTGACACTCCAATCAGCGTCCATGAGTTCCTGGGAGTGGGATGTGCTGAGGCGGCAAGTGGTGCGGGATGCTCTGTGGGCCGAACGCCGAGGACTGGATTCATTAAAGGCTTACATGGATGAAAAAATCTGGTCTGAAGCGGTGCATCCGGAAGATCGCCCGAAAGTGTTGGCTCGGCTTCGAGAGCACCTGGAAGGGAAAACACCCTATTTTGAAGCGATCTACCGTGTTCGGACCGCCAAGGGCGACTATGCCTGGATGCTGGACCGTGGCAAAGTGATCGCTTGGGATGAAGCGGGAAAGCCTGCGCGCTTCATTGGTGTTGAAACCGATATCACCGCACAAAAAACCATGGAAGCCCGTTTGCGACTGCTGACACGGGCTGTGGAACAAAGTCCCATATCCATCGTCATTACGGATCCATCCGCACAGATTGAATATGTCAATGAACAGTTTTGTCGGGTCACCGGCTACAGTCCTCAGGAAGTGATCGGCCAAAATCCGAGAATTCTAAAGTCCGGACAAACCCCTCAAGAAACCTACGAGGCTCTCTGGAAAACACTGAGCCGAGGCCAAGTATGGCGAGGAGTGTTTTGTAATCGAAAGAAAGATGGCACGCTTTTTTGGGAAGATGCCGTGATTTGTCCCATTGTGGATGACAGAGGGCATATCAGTCATTACCTGGGCATGAAGCGCGATATCACGGCGGAACGGCAATTGGAAGATCAACTGGCTCAGGCGCAAAAACTGGAATCGGTGGGGCGTTTGGCTGGAGGCGTCGCCCATGATTTTAACAACGCATTACAGATCATTATGGGGTATGCCGAGGTGGCCTTGGGTTTTGTGGATTCCAAGGATCGCGTGCACCGGATGCTTAACGAAATCCACAAGGCCGCACAAAGGTCGGCCGGCGTGGTACGACAACTGCTCACCTTTGCGCGCAAGGACGTCATTCGCCCCGTGCCCTTGAACCTGAACGACCATCTGGCGGAAACCCATCGCATGCTTCAAAGGCTTATCGGCGAAGAGATTGTTTTGGAAATGCGACCCGGACGTGACTTGTGGCCGATTCTTTTGGACCCTTCCCAGGCGGATCAAATGGTGGCGAATCTGGTGATCAATGCCCGGGATGCCATCGATCGCACTGGCAGAATCACCCTGCAAACGGAAAACGTCACCTTGGATGGAAGCCAAAAGGCGGGCCCTGTCTTCATTCCCAAAGGCCAGTATGTACGACTGACGGTGATGGATACCGGATGCGGCATGGATGCTCAGACGCTGGAACGCATCTTCGAGCCCTTTTTTACGACAAAGGAAGTGGGCAAGGGCACAGGGTTGGGATTGTCCACGGTGTACGGCATTGTGAAGCAAAACAGGGGGTGGATCGATGTGACGAGCACACCGGGACGAGGGACACGGTTCGAAATTTACTTTCCTCGCTTGCTCACGGATGAGGAACGTCAAGCCACGGAGACGGGGCTGTTAAAGGAAGAAGATTTTTACGGGGCTGGAGAAACGGTCCTTTTAGTAGAAGACGAACCCGTCGTTCTGGAACTGGCTCAGTCGATCCTGGAAAACAGCGGCTATCGTGTCCATGCTTTTCCCAATCCTAGGGCCGCCCTGGCATGGGCGGAAAAAACACGGGACCCTGTGCACCTGTTGTTAACCGATGTGGTCATGCCGGAGATGAGTGGTCGAGAACTTTGGGATCATATGACGAAAACCCATCCCGAAGCGGCCTGTCTCTTTATGTCCGGTTACACAGCCGATATGCTTCTGCACCGCGGGGTTGGTGCGGAACAATCCTTTTTTATTCACAAACCGTTCACAAGGGAAGCCCTTCTGTGGAAAATTCGTGAAGTGCTCTACAGCAAACCGGCCCATCTACCGAAACTGGTCGAAAAAGCCTGAACCCAAAGGATCGAAACACCTGATTCCTTTCCCATCTGCTTTTAATTCAGCTGTTTGAATAAAGAGTTGGGCCATGTGCCACAGCGGCTTGACTCTATTAGAACCCCTGCTTTATAACCCCAAGGGATTTCGGCCGTGCAGCAAACTTGTCCGTCCCGTTGTCTTCTTTTTGACACCGGAAATGGGGCTTAGAGCGCAGCGCGGTCGATCCCGAGCGGATTATCTTATGGAATCCTGGGTGGATAGGGAGAAAGACGATGAATTCGAGCGGAACTGGAAACCCCATGGTCGGATCGGTCCTGGTGGTCGGCGGCGGCGTTGCAGGCATGCAGTCGGCCTTGGATTTGGCGGAAATGGGCTATTATGTGTACCTGGTGGAAAAAGAACCGTCCATCGGGGGTGCGATGGCCCAATTGGACAAGACGTTTCCTACCAATGACTGTGCCATGTGAATTATCTCTCCCAAACTGGTCGAGGTCGGCCGGCATTTAAACATTGAGGTTTTGACCCTGAGTGAAGTGGAAGAACTGAGCGGGGAGCCTGGAAATTTTCGGGTCAAGGTTCGCCGAAAACCTCGTTTCATCGACCTGGAAAAATGCACGGGCTGTGGAGAATGTGCCCGTGTGTGTCCCGTGACCCTGAAAAACGAATTCGACATGGGTTTAAGCGAGCGGCGGGCGGCCTATCGCCTTTACCCTCAAGCGGTTCCGGGAGCCTTTGCCATTGAAAAGCGTGGGACTTCTCCGTGCAAGGCCACCTGTCCCGCCCATATTTCGGTTCAAGGTTATGTGGCCTTGGCGGCCCAGGGGCGGTACCGGGAAGCCTTGGAGCTGATCAAGAAGGATAATCCTTTGCCGGCTATCTGCGGGCGTGTGTGCCATCATCCCTGTGAGACCGCCTGTATGCGGGGCAAAGTGGATGAGCCGGTGGCTATTGACTTTATCAAGCGCTACATCGCCGATTTGGATCTCAAGGCGGAAACTCGGTTTGTTCCTGAAATCAAGCAAAAGCGGGAAGAAAAGGTGGCCATTATCGGGTCCGGCCCCGCGGGTTTAACCTGCGCCTATTACTTGGCGCAGGAAGGTTACCGGGTCACGGTCTTTGAGAAGCTTCCGGTTCTGGGAGGGATGCTCACGGTAGGTATTCCCGCCTATAGGCTGCCTCGGGATATCATCGAGGCGGAGATTCAGGTGATTCGTGACATGGGGGTGGAGTTCAAAACCGGAGTGGAAATCGGGAAGGACTTCACCATCGGGCAGTTGCGCGAGCAGGGTTACAAGGCGTTTTTCATCGGCATCGGAGCCCATGAGTGCAAGAAGCTGGGCATTGAAGGCGAAGATCTGGAAGGGGTGTATTCCGGGGTTCAGTTCTTGCGGGAAGTGAACCTGGGGAATCGAATCTTTCTTGGGGATCGCGTGGCGGTGGTGGGCGGCGGCAATGTGGCCATGGACTGTGTCCGCACGGCGCTGCGCACGGGATCCAAGAAACCTTTTATCGTGTATCGGCGCAGTTTGGCGGAAATGCCTGCCAATGAGGAAGAGATTGAAGAATGCCATGAGGAAGGCATCGAGATTCTCACCCTGACCAATCCCGTTCGTATCATTGGGGAAAACGGGAAGGTCAAGGCCATCGAATGCGTGAAGATGGCTCTTGGGGAACCGGATGCGAGCGGTCGTCGTCGGCCTGTAGAAGTGAAGGGGTCCAATTTTATTCTGGAAGTGGACGCGGTCATCGCCGCCATCGGGCAGGAGACGGATTGGTCGTGTCTCACGCCGGAATGTGCCTGCTCTTTGAGTGATTGGCGAACCATCAAGGTGGATCCCCTGACCTTGCAGTCGGACGATCCGGATATTTTTGCCGGAGGTGATGCGGTTACGGGACCACGGACGGTCATTGAAGCCATTGCGGCCGGCAAGGAAGCCGCCGTGTCCATGGATCGGTTTTTGCGCGGCGAAGATTTACGTCAAGGGCGAGAAAAGCGCTGGGAAGCGGTCCAGAATGTGCCGACGGAAGGCTATGATCGGATACCTCGAGAGCGCATGCCTCGCTTGAGCCCCAAGGAGCGCCTTGGAAACTTTAACGAAGTGCAGTTGGGATTCACGGAAGAGCAGGTACGCCGGGAAGCTCAAAGATGCTTGGACTGCGGCGTATGTTCGGAATGTTACCGCTGTGTGGATGCCTGTTTGGCCGACGCTGTGGTCCATGAGGATCAAGAACATGTTCAGGAACTTCAGGTTGGGGCCGTGATTGTGGCTCCCGGTTTTGAACCTTTTGATCCCAGCATTTACGACACGTACGGTTACAAACGATTGCCCAACGTCATGACGGCCATGGAATTCGAGCGGCTGCTTTCGGCGTCGGGGCCGACCATGGGCCATGTGGTGCGGCCTTCGGACCACAAGGAACCCAAAAAGATCGCGTGGCTTCAGTGTGTGGGTTCTCGAGACATTCATCACTGCGACCATGCTTACTGTTCGGCCGTCTGTTGCATGTATGCCGTCAAGGAAGCGGTCATCGCCAAGGAACACATCGGAAAAGACCTGGATACGGCCATTTTCTTCATGGATATGCGCACCCATGGCAAGGATTTCGAAAGATACTACAACCGGGCAAAGGAAGAACACGGGGTGCGGTTTATTCGTTCTCGAGTCCATAGCCTGGAAGAAGTGCCGGGTAGTGGCGGTGATGTGGAAGTATCCTACGTCACGGAAGACGGCCGGGTGGTTTCGGAAGTGTTTGATCTGGTCGTCTTGTCCGTGGGCTTGCAGACCCCTGCGGAGGCGAAGGCTTTGGCCGAGCGATTGCAAGTTCGCCTGAACGATGATCTTTTCGCCGAACATTCTTCTTTTGATCCTGTGGCGTCTTCCCGACCCGGTGTCTTTGTGTGCGGTGCTTTTCAGGGCCCGAAGGATATTCCTCAATCGGTAATGGAAGCCAGCGCTGCGGCGGCGGCTGCCGGAAGCCTTTTGGGGGCGGTCCGGGGCACTTTGGTCAAGGAAAAGGAAATTCCGGCGCAGCGTAACGTCTACGGGGAACCTCCTCGCATCGGGGTTTTTGTGTGCCATTGCGGTATCAACATCAGTGGCGTGGTGGATGTCAGAGCCGTGGCCGAGTACGCCAAGACGTTGCCTTATGTGGAATATGTCGCGGACAATCTCTACTCCTGTTCCCAGGACACTCAGGAAGTCATGAAAAAGGTTATTCGCGAACACAACCTGAACCGCATTGTGGTGGCGGCATGCACTCCTCGGACCCATGAACCCTTGTTTCAGGAAACCATGGCCGATGCGGGTTTGAACAAATACCTGTTTGAAATGGCCAACATTCGAAACCAGGATTCCTGGGTGCATGGCATGGATCCGGCCATGGCGACGGAAAAAGCCAAAGATTTGGTACGCATGGCCGTGGCCAAGGTGGCTCTCCTGGAACCTCTGCCTGAACCGGAACTGGCCGTGACGCGGCGAGCTTTGGTGGTCGGCGGGGGTGTCTCCGGCATGACCGCTGCACTGTCTCTAGCCGATCAGGGGTATCCTGTGAATTTGGTGGAAAGCGGCCCGCAGCTTGGCGGCCAGGCTCTGAGGCTTCACAAGACGTGGCGTGGGGAGAATATCGGCGCCTACGTGGAGCAGCTGCGTCAAAGGGTGAACGAACATCCCCTCATCACCGTTCATCTGAATGCGCGTTTGACCGCTGTGGAAGGTTTTGTGGGTAACTTCAAGTCCACGATTCAAAACGGAGCCGAACCGATCACGGTGGAACACGGTGTGGCCGTCATCGCCACAGGCGGTCGAGAATGGAAACCCAATGAGTACCTCTACGGGCAAGATCCTCGGGTTTTGACGCATCTGGAGCTGGACGAGAAGCTGCGTACAGACGATGCTGCGCTCACTCAGGCCAGGTCCGTGGTCTTCATTCAGTGTGTGGGAAGTCGGGAACCGGAGCGGCCTTATTGCAGTCGAGTGTGCTGCACCCACACCATTCAGAGCGCGTTGGAAATTAAAAGGCGTCAACCCGACACCGATGTCTATGTACTCTACCGGGATATTCGAAGTTACGGGGAACGAGAAAGGCTCTACCAGGAAGCACGCCGAGCCGGTGTGCTCTTTATTCGTTACTCCTTGGAAGACAAGCCCAAGGTGGAACAAAACGACGGTGCCTTAAGAGTCACCGTCACAGATCACATTTTACGTCGACCCTTGGTGTTGACGGCCGATCTTATCACGCTGGCCACGGCCATACTCCCCAATGCCGACGAATCTTTGGCCCAGTTGTTCAAAGTTCCCATGAACGAAGACGGGTTTTTGATTGAAGCTCATGCCAAGCTGAGGCCTGTGGATTTTGCCACCGACGGTGTTTTTCTCTGCGGCCTGGCCCATTATCCCAAGCCGTTGGATGAAAGTATCGCCCAGGCTCAAGCGGCGGCGGCTCGAGCAGCCACGATCTTGGCTCGGGATCGCATCTATTTTCCCGGCACGGTGGCTCGTACCAATCCGTTCCTGTGCAGTGCGTGCGGCACATGCGTGGCCATTTGTCCTTATTCGGCGCCTCGGTTCAATGAGCGGGGTCTGGCGGAAATCAATCCGGCCCTGTGCAAGGGATGCGGCTTGTGTGTGGCGTCGTGCCGTTCAGGAGCGATCCAGCTCCAAGGGTTCGATGATGCCCAAATCTTTACCATGATCGACAGCCTGTAAAAGGCGATGCCGGGAGCGAATACGATGAATGCCTGGGAACCCAAAATCATAGCGTTTCTTTGCAACTGGTGCTCTTACGGAGCGGCGGATCTGGCCGGTGTAAGCCGGTTGCAGTATCCGGTAAACATTCGAGTGATTCGCGTGCCGTGCAGCGGCCGAATCAATCCCAAGTTTCTCTTGGCGGCCTTGCGCCATGGTGCCGATGGCGTCTGGGTGTCCGGTTGCCATCCGGGGGATTGCCATTACATCGAGGGCAACTATTATGCCCGCCGAAAGTTTGCTCTGCTTAAAAATTTCCTGGAGCATACGGGCATCGAACCGGGACGGCTTCATTTTTCATGGATTTCTTCGGCGGAGGCTTCCAAGTTTGCCGAGACGGCTCGAGAAGTGGTGGAAGCGGTGCGGGCCGTGGGGCCGGCCAAGCATTTCATCAAAAGGAAACCGGAATGGGACGATCTTGAGGCGCCTTTGAAAGCGGCCTGTCAAGTTGAGGTGGCATAGATGCACGCGTACACGAAAAAAATTCGGGAAGCTGCCCAGCGTCTTTTGGTGGAAAAGAAGGTGGACGGGGTGATCGGGTTTCGTCAGGGGACGATTCCCATGATGAGTGAGCCTGTCATGATCCGCCATGTCGATCAGGTGGATCAATTGGTCTGGAACAGTTTCTGCGGCGTGAATCTCGCCAATTACCTCGTCAAGCGCAAAGACCGTGTGGCGGTGGTGGCCAAAGGGTGTGACAGTCGCAACATGGTCCTTCAGATGCAAGAAAATCAATTTCAGAGGAATCAGCTCTATATCCTTGGAGCCCCATGTCACGGCATGGTGGATCGACGCAAGATATGGGCTTTTTTGAAAGGGCGGGAGCCTTTGCAGGTCACGGAAAACGGTCCCGAACTGCATGTGTCGGGAAAAGGCTTTGAAGAGGTGCTTCGGCGTGAGGAATACCTGCAGGACAACTGCCGCATTTGTACGCACCGCAACCCTGTGATCTACGATGAACTTCTTGGGGATTTGGTGTCGGAACAGACGGGAGTCGACCGCTACGAGGACGTTCGGCGCGTGGAAGCCATGCCGCCTCAAGACAAATGGCGTTATTTTGAGGAGCTTATCGCTTCCTGCATTCGCTGTTATGCGTGCCGAAACGCTTGTCCGATGTGCTATTGTCCCACTTGCTTTGTGGATGAATCGAGGCCCCAATGGGTGGGGAAGACACTGGATGCCACGGACACCCGCACGTTTCATCTGCTACGAGCCTTTCATTTAGCCGGGAGATGCACGGACTGTGGGGCTTGTGAACGGGCCTGTCCCATGGGGATTTCCGTTCGCCAGTTCACCAAGAAATTGGAAAAGGATGTGAAGGAACTCTACGGCTATGAAGCGGGCTTGGTCATGGAAGGGCGGCCGCCTTTAGACACCTATAGACCCGATGACCCGCAGGATTTTATCAAATGACGCCAATCCAGAGCGCGCATCAGCCGAGAACCAATGCGATAGAGGATGGATCCATGCTGACAATCTATGTGCCAAAAGAAAAAATGCCCCTTCTGATCGGCCGTATCATGGACAAAGCTCGAGTCTTTGCGCCGGTCAAGGAAGGTGACACTTACCGATTTCGGCTTTTGGACCGGCCCGACAAAGCGGATTTGTCTTATCAGAACACGCGCCTCTCTCCCAAGGAATTGATGCATCCTCAGCAGGAAGCCATGTTTCGCTTCAGCCTCAAAAAAGGCGACCCCAAGGAAGGGATTTTGGCGGAGATTCCCAAGGATTTGGGAAAACGCGTCGTGTGGGGCCTTAGACCTTGCGATGCCAAGGCGTTTCAACTGGTGGATGTCAACTTCGTCACGGAACAATACGTGGATCCGTGGTGGCGAAAGCGCCGTCAGGCCACTGTACTCGTGGGGCTTGGCTGCCATGAACCGTGCAGCACATGCTTTTGCACTTCCGTAGGCACCGGCCCTTTTGATCGAACAGCCCTGGATGTGCTCATGACCGAACTGCCCGAAGGCTATCTTTTGGAGGCGGTGACGGAGTCGGGGCAAGATCTGCTGGCTGACATCGAAGAAGGTCGACCGGCCGATGAGGACATTCGAGCCCAGGCAGCATCCATCGCCCAGGAAGCGGAACGAAGCCTGCCTCGGTTGTTGTCCCCCGAGCCTCTTCGAGACAAACCCATGACGGAGCTTTTTCAGGCTTCTTTTTGGGAAGAGGTCCAATTCGCCTGTATCAATTGCGGGACCTGTACCTTTCTGTGCCCCACATGCTGGTGTTTCGACATTCAGGATGAAGTGTATCAGCACGAAGGGGTGCGTCTACGTCTGTGGGATGCCTGCATGTTTCCTTTATTCACGTTGCATGGGTCCGGTCATAATCCGAGAAATCAAAAATTGCAGCGGGTGCGCCAAAGATTCATGCACAAGTTCAAATACTATGTGGACAAGTACGGAAACGGGCCGGCGTGCGTGGGCTGCGGACGATGCGTGCAGTACTGCCCTGTGAATATCGATATTCGACGGGTTGCAGGGATGATGGCGGCTTCCTGTGTGTGCCCGACCTAATGTGGAGGATGGACGTGAAGAATCCCTATTTGCCTTACCCGGTCAGAATTCAGGACATCATCACGGAAACCTCGGATCGTAACCTGAAAACTTTTAAGCTCGTTTTTTTGAACAAAGAAGATGAAGCGGCTTTTCAGTATATGCCCGGACAATTCGCGGAACTGTCCGTGGCCGGTCAAGGGGAAGTGCCTATCGGCATCGCTTCGTCACCCACGGAAAAGGGTTTTCTCATGTTCACCGTGAATCGAGTGGGCCGGGTGACGACTTACCTGCATAACATGAAACCTGGGGAAATCATGGGTGTGCGCGGTCCCTTGGGCAACTGGTACCCATGGGATGAAATGAAAGGCAAAAACGTGGTGATTATCGGTGGCGGTTTCGCCTTTACCACCCTTCGGTCTTCCATTGTCTGGTTGCTGGATCCCGCTCACCGAAAGGACTATGGGGACATTACAGTGGTTTATGGAGCCCGTAATCCGGGTCTGCTCCTTTACAAGGACGAGCTGGTGGCTTGGGAACGGCGTGATGACATCACCATGCATCTTACCGTGGATGCCACGGACGATCCTCAGTGGAAGTACAACGTGGGCTTTGTTCCTGCCGTCACCAAGGAAAAAGCGCCCAGCGCCGAAAACGCCTATGCCATTGTGTGCGGCCCGCCCATCATGATCAAGTTCACGCTGCCCGTTCTTGCCGATTTAGGATTCCCGCCCGAGCGCATCATCACCAGCTTGGAGATGCGCATGAAATGCGGCATCGGCATGTGCGGCCGCTGCAACATCGGCACGGAATACGTGTGCAAGGATGGTCCCGTGTTTTCCATGCAAAAACTGGCTTCCTTGCCCAATGAGTACTAGGTGTCCAAGAACGAAGATCTTGGGAAAAATTTCTTTTAACTGAACCGAGCTTGTGTTACGTATAGGTGGAACCAATAAAACGGGAACCGAGTCAGGGGAGAGAGCTATGGAGCCGTTGCTGTTGACGAAAAGAGAGAGGCGCAAACTGGCGAGCCAGTACGCCGAGCTGTGCCTGACGTGCGGCACCTGCGCCGGTGGGTGCCCTGTCACGGGGGTGGACGGCTTGGATGTGCGCAAGGTGGTACGTCTGGCCGTTTTGGGTCTGGACCAGGAAGTGGTGGACTCCAAATTCCCATGGGTCTGCACCCTGTGCGGTCGTTGTGAGTACGCTTGTCCCATGAATATCGATCTCTTGAAGCTGCTTCGTTCCGCCCGCAGCATGCGTGATCGGGACAAGGTACCGGGGGTGCTTCACAAGGGTGTGGAGATGTGCCTTAAGACCGGAAACAACGTGGGTATTCCTGAGGAAGATTTCCGGTACCTGCTGGAAGATTTGGCCGCCGAACTGGCTGAAGAGTTGCCCGGGTTTGAGATCCCCATCGACAAAAAGGGAGCCAAGTATCTTTTCACCATCAATTCCAAGGAGCCCTTCGCCGAACCCGAGGACATGATGTTTTGGTGGCGTATTCTTTATGCCGCCAATGAATCCTGGACGATCGCTTCCAAGAACTGGGAAGGGGTGAACTGGGGCTTGTTTACAGGCGACGATGCGGCCATGAAAGAAATCGTGGGACGCATCGTCCAGAACTACAAGGAACTCGAATGCGAGTACCTGGTCTTACCCGAGTGAGGGCACGCCTACTATGCGACCAGGCTTGGTCTGCAAAATTGGTTTGCCGATGAAGGCGTGAAGTTTGTCAGCATTCATGATCTCCTGAAGCAGTACCTGGAAGAAGGGCGTATCAAGGTGGACAAATCCATCCACCATGAACTGACCACCTACCATGACCCATGCAATTACGCTCGAAAGAGTGAACGAGCTTTTGGGCATGGCTATTACGAAGAGCCTCGTTGGGTGGTGCAGCAATGCTGTGAGCATTTCGTGGACATGTACCCGAACCGGGCCAACAACTATTGCTGCGGCGCCGGAGGCGGGGCGTGGGCGGCTCCGTATGTAGAGGAACGCATCTTTTACGGACGTGTCAAGGCCAAGCAGATCAAGGATACGGGTGCCAAGCTGCTCATTGCGCCGTGCCACAACTGCCGCGACCAGATCATGAAGAGTCTGCGCAAAGAATACGATTTCATGGATGTGGAAGTGAAATACCTTTGGGAATTGGTGGCGGATTCGCTCATCATCGAGCCTCGAGAGGAAGCGGAAGAGGAAGAATAGATTCTCGAAGGTTTTGAAGCTTCGCGAGCCCCGGAAACACGGCATGGTTTCCGGGGCTTTTTCTTTGCCTGCGTGGTTTTTAGCTTTTAGAATAGGGTGAATTGCAGCCGCAAGAATTTTTGGGATCGGAAAGGACGGGCCTAAGCATCTTTGTCCTTAGGACGGCGAAAGGCTTGGGCGAAGTTCTCAAGCGTGTTTGCCGATGCAACGATAAAATCGGCGGGCGGCAACGTGTAGGAGCGAACCCATGTGTCCGCCCCCAAAGCCGCCGGTATGGGAAGGAACAATGGTGGCCCACACAGAGGTGCGCCCCTACAGCCGGGGGACATGCCCCCAGGTGGGCGGACCCATGTGTCCGCCCCCTGTACAGCCGTAATGGCAAGGCCAATGGGGGAACACACACCGTTGCGCCCCTAAAGCCATGGACCGGATGGAAATTCAGAAAAACGTTTGCCTTGACACCGAGACTCATGGCCTGCTCTGGATCAAAGAACACTTTGCACAACCTAGTTTTCAAACAGCCTGGCGAACGAGGTCAAGCAATGGTTGGAGAAAAGCATGAGCAAGAAAAAGAAACCAGCCGATCTTCTGAAGATTTCCGAAAATGAAAAGGCGGAATTGAGCTTTTTTATGGACCGCCTTCGCATGCAGGACCCTCAAGGACCCAGCCTGGAGAACTGCTTAAGAAGCCTTAAACAGTCTTTGTTGCAGCGTGAAGCCCTTGCGGCGGCCTTGCTGGAAGCTTTAAGCCACGAAGGCGGTCCTGTGTGTTTTCGAGCTTTTTGCGCCCTGCAAGAAATCGTTCAGGATAAACGTTTGACACGCATCGTGCGCCAGGCGGCTTATCGGTTTCGACAAAAGGGATTCGTCGTCTGTGAAGCTTCCGCTCCCGTGCAAGATTCTTCCCCGGTGGTTCTTGTCAAGGCGCAAGAAATGAAAAACGAAGCTTATCTTGCAGCTTCCGCTAAAGATCACATGTTTCAATATAGTGCCTACGTTTTTTCAAAAAGCGAGGACAGTCCCTGTGTCATCCTTATGACGCTCGGCGCAGGTTTTTCCTGTGAACTTTTGGGAATCTATTCCCTGTCTAGAAGAGAATTTAAGGATAAACTTCGAAAAATAGCCGACTTTTTGGAAAGCCCGATACGCGAGGTGTCTTTAGGGCACATGGCCCGTGTGCATGAGACCCTGGTGTCTTTCAACCGCATTCCCGCTGAATATAGAACGGATGTGCCAATGGTTCGAAGACTTCTCGAACCTTACGTTCTCGAAGACCCTCGCCCCTACTTCCTTCAGATGTGGGATCAAAAAGGGCTAGCCCCCTTAAGAGAAGTGGATCTTCCTGATCTTGTGGACTTTATTACCTCAAATCTGGAAGTTGTGCCTTATGAGGGACTTTTTTCCGACAAATCGGCTCTTGAGCGATGGGTGACGGGTTTGAAAACTATCCAAGACGGTGTGATCAGGATTCCTCGGTATCTTGCTGAAGAACGTCTGGATAAAAGCCTCGGTGAAGCGACGCGAGAGTTATTCCCTCTGGAGGTGTGTCGCGGTCTTGCCAAGGACTGGGAAGAGGTGGCTCTGTGGACCCTGCTGAATGAAGACGATCCTTTTCGAGTGGAAAAGGTCTTCGCCCTTTCCGAGCACGCTCAAGACCTTAAAGATTCGGGATCCAGCCCGGTTATGAGACGCATCGTGGAGTTGGCCATGGCCATTTTTTTCAACTTCTTCACTCCGGATCTGAATGCCGATCTTCGGCGCCTTGAAAAGATGGAGAAGGAACTCGACGAAGGACTGAAGCGAACCCCTTCGGGGCTTTACGTCCCTCGCGGGGTCTTGGAATAAAGACAGGGAGGCGTTCCATGAAGCGGATGAGTTTTCAGGTGAAGACATCGTCCCGCAGCGACGCTGTGGACATTACATCTTCTGTGGCCGAAAAAGTGCGAGAAGCCGGAATCGCCGACGGTATCTGCTTCATTTATGTGCCGCATACGACCGCGGGCGTGACCATCAACGAAGGGGCGGATCCGGCGGTCATGGACGATGTGTTGCGTACCTTGGATCACCTGATTCCCTGGACGGCCCATTATCGGCATACGGAAGGCAATGCCGCGGCCCATATCAAGACAACCCTCACGGGTTCCAGTGTCTCGGTTCTCGTGGAAAAAGGCCGGCTTCTTCTTGGAACATGGCAAAGAATTTTTTTATGTGACTACGATGGCCCGAGGACGCGCACAGTCCATGTAGGCGTGCAGGGATCGACTTCGACCGGTTGACCGGATTGGATCGCCATCGGGGCCAAGGAGGACTCATGGAACGATTGGATGCCATCTTTTCTCCGGGATCTGTGGCCGTGATCGGAGCTTCCACTGTTCCCGGAAAGGTCGGCCACGATCTTTTCGCCAATATCTTGCGCGGGGGGTACACAGGCACTCTGTTCCCCGTCAATCCGAAAGCTCGGTCGGTTCTCAGTGTCAAAGCCTACCCCACCCTTCTCGACATTCCCGATCCCGTGGATTTGGCCATCTTGGTGGTGCCTCCCAAGGCGGCTCTGAATGCGGTGGAAGAAGCCGCGCAGAAAGGGGTCAAGGGCATTGTCATTGTGTCGGCGGGGTTTCGTGAAGTAGGTCCTGAAGGTCGATCCATCGAAGAGGCCGTTGCGGCGCGATGTCGCGAAGCGGGCATGCGTCTTGTGGGGCCTAACTGTCTGGGGGTGATCAACCCGCATCCTTCCGTGCGCATGAACGCCAGCTTTTCCAATCGTATGCCCGCTCCCGGTCACATATCCTTTATTTCTCAGAGTGGAGCTTTGTGCACATCGGTGTTGGATTTTGCCGCGGAAAGGGATTTTGGGTTTTCCAAGTTTATTTCCATCGGCAACAAGGCGGATGTGGATGAATTGGATCTCCTGAGATACCTGCATCAGGATGAAGACACGCAGGTGATCATGATCTACCTGGAAGAACTGCGTCGCGGTCCTGAATTCATTCAGGAAGTCAAGGAAATGACCTCGGGGGATCGACCGACACCTGTTTTGGTGATCAAGTCCGGCCGCACCGTAGCCGGGGCTCGAGCCGCCGCCTCTCATACGGGATCCTTGGCCGGGTCCGAAGCGGTCTATGACGCCATTTTTAAACAGGCGGGAATCATTCGCGTGGATTCCATCGAGGAATTGTTTAACTTTGCCGCAGCCTTCGTCAGTCGAAAAACACCTCAAGGGAACAAGGTCGCCATTGTGACCAATGCCGGCGGGCCGGGGATCGTGGCCACCGACATGACGGTTTCTTCCGGCTTGGAACTGGCCAGGTTTCAAGAAGAGACCGTGGAAGCTCTGCAGAGCCATCTGCCGGTCACGGCCAATTTGCATAATCCTGTAGACGTCATTGGGGACGCTACGCAGGAGCGATACGAACGGGCCTTGGAAGCCGTCATCAAGGACCAGGGCGTGGATGGCGCTCTTGTGATTCTGACCCCTCAATCCATGACCAACGCTCTGGAAACCGCCAAAGCCATTGTCAAGATCGACCAGAGGACTCAAAAACCCATTCTGTGTTGCTTCATGGGAATCTTTGACGTTTCGGCAGGCGTCAAGGTTCTTCAGGAACATGGTATTCCCGTCTATCGTTTTCCGGAGCATGCCGCCAAGGCTTTTGGGGCGCTCTATCGGTATTCCAGTTGGCTGAACCGTCAAAAGCTGGCTCAGTTCGCTTTGGAACATGACAAAGAGGGGGCTCGCCGCATCCTTGAAGCCGCTTTGAGTCAGGGCCGAAGAGCGTTGACGGAATGGGAAGGGGCGGAGCTGTTGCGATGCTATGGGTTTCAGACTCTGCCTTCTTTTGTGGCCGTAACGCGGGAAGAGGCTGTGGAATATGCCACCAGTCTCACCTTTCCCGTGGCCATGAAGATCGTCTCACCCCAGATTCTTCACAAAAGCGATGCCAAAGGTGTCCGGCTCCATTTGACGTCGGCTCAGGATGTGGCGGAAGCTTTTGACAGTATCGTCGCGAATGCCAAAGCGTATGATCCAAAGGCTGAGATTTTGGGAGTGTTAGTGCAAAAAATGGCCCCTCCCGGAGAAGAAGTCATTTTGGGCATGAGCCGGTACCCGATTTTTGGGCCTTTGCTCATGTTCGGCCTCGGGGGTATCTTCGTGGAAGTTTTTAAAGATGTGGATTTTCGGGTGGCTCCCATCGGGCGTAACGAAG
Organism: Desulfosoma sp.; assembly: GCA_037481875.1. Taxonomy (NCBI): domain Bacteria; kingdom Pseudomonadati; phylum Thermodesulfobacteriota; class Syntrophobacteria; order Syntrophobacterales; family Syntrophobacteraceae; genus Desulfosoma; species Desulfosoma sp. The sequence continues at coordinate 71,801 of JBBFKY010000013.1, forward strand.
CTCGGCGCATGATGCGTGGAATCCAAGGCTACGATCTTCTCAAAGGGGTTCGGGGACGTCCCGAAGCGGATACGGCCATTTTGGAACGCTATCTGGTGTGTCTTTCCAATCTTGCCTTGGACCATCCGGAAATCAAGGAATTGGATATGAACCCGGTCCTTGTGCATCCTAAAGGATCGGGAGCCACAGTGGCCGATGTGCGTGTGATCCTCGAACCCGTGCAAGAATCATGAAGAAAGGGGGTTCGACGGTTGACGATCCTCAAGGGGGCGCTTAAAGTTACGGTCAAAGCATGGCATCAAGGTGGCTCAAAGGCACGTGAACTCTTTTCGTGTGCACCTTCACCAGGCAGAGGAGAATGCCCATGACAGAAAGACCCGGCGCTGTGACCATGAAAGGTTCCCCCTTGACCCTTGTGGGATCCGTTGTTTCCGTGGGAGACAAGGCTCCCGATTTCCAGGCCCTCAATAATGATCTCCAACCTGTGCGACTTTCCCAGTTTGCAGGAAAAACCGTTATCCTTTCGTCGGTCCCGTCTCTGGATACGCCGGTGTGCGACATGGAAACCCGGCGTTTCAATCAGGAAGCGGAAAAACTCGGCGAAGACGTCGTGGTTTTGACCGTAAGCATGGATCTTCCCTTTGCGCAAAAGCGATGGTGCGGGGCGGCAGGCATCACACGGGTTATCACACTTTCCGATCACCGCGACGCCTCTTTCGGTCAGGCCTACGGCGTCCTCATCAAAGAGTTGCGCCTTTTGGCGCGAGCCGTCTTCGTCGTTGGTAAAGACGGCATCGTCAAGCATGCGCAACTGGTCAAGGAATTGACCGAAGAACCCGATTATGCCGCGGTCCTGGAGGCCGTGAAAAACGACCGACTTTAGGGCCACTGTCAAAACTTTAGGGTGCCTCCAAGGTCTCGGGGAAGTCCGAAGAGCTTCAAGCCTTGGGGTTTCAAGGGTGTCCCGTGTAAGGGCGAAGGGATTCTTCGCCCTGCCTCAAAACGCGGCAGGATTTGGTTTGCCGCAGGGACCTTATCGTTCATCATGTGAGAGGGAGGTCGGTACAAATGGCTGAAAGACGTGAAGTGTACAAATGTGATGTGTGCGGAAACATTGTGGAAGTCCTTTGGGGCGGCAAGGGTGAATTGGTGTGCTGCGGTCAGCCCATGAACCTGCAAAAGGAAGGCGTCGTGGATGCTTCCAAGGAAAAGCATGTTCCGGTGGTGGAAAAGACCGCTGACGGTTACAAGGTCAAAGTAGGCAGCGTGGCGCATCCCATGGAAGAAAAGCATTACATTCAGTGGATCGAGCTGGTGGCCGATGACATCTCCTACTTCCACTTCTTGAAACCCGGGGATGCTCCCGAAGCCACTTTTTGTGTTCAGGCGCAAAATGTGTACGCTCGCGAATACTGCAACCTCCATGGCCTGTGGAAAGGGTAAGAACGCATGTTGAGTGAAAAAATGGCTGAAGCGTTGAACGATCAAATCAACGCCGAACTCTACTCTTCGTACCTGTACTTTGCCATGGCGGCCTATTGCCGTGATGTGGGTTTGAACGGATGTGCCCGTTGGATGGAAGCGCAGGCTCTCGAAGAACTGTCCCATGCCGTGAAGTTCTATGACTACGTCACGGAACGCGGAGGACGTGTCCTTTTGAGCTCTATCGCGGCGCCGCCAAACCGTTGGGATTCTCCTTTGGCCATGTTTGAAGAGGTGGCCAAGCATGAGAACAAGGTGACGGGTCTCATTCATCATCTGGTGGACCTGGCCATTGAGGAAAGGGACCATGCCACCAACAATTTTCTCCAATGGTTCGTTTCGGAGCAGGTGGAAGAAGAGGCCAGTGTTGGAGAAATCGTCCAACAGATGAAACTCATGGGGGACGCACAAGGCGCCCTTTTCATGCTGGACAAGGAACTGGGCCAGAGGGTGTTTACACTACCGCCTGGAACGACCCTGGTCGCGCCTCCGGCCGAATGAGCGCCGTTTCCGTTGGGGTTTGTCCCCCGTGAGATCCTTCTCATCGTGGTAAGGGCGAATCGAAGTGTCCGCCCAAAGAAATGTTGTCAGGATGGAACGCAGCTCTGGGGATTTCAAGGCGTTTCCGACCAATGTTCCGGGTCCTTGAGGGGGCGGACCGATGGGTCCGCCCCCGAACCCCTTGGACGGGATCGGCCATAGGGGACACACACCGGTGCATTCCTACATTGTCAGTACCCAAGAAATCGCCAGGCTAGCCTTCCAACACGGCGAACACACCTCTGTGCGCCCCTACGATTGCGGCTCCGACGAAACCTGAACTCATGGGGCAAGGACCGACATTGAGGTCATCCAAAGGACCCTTGCGGGGGTGTGTTCCACCGAGAACATTGTAGGCCCTTCCAAGGGAGCGGACCTTCATTCAGAAAGGGATCCAGGGAATCTGAAATCAAAGGCATCCAGGGAACTTGAACCTGCCACAGAAAATCATGGAAGGAGAAAAACCGATGGAAGCGGCGGAAAACATGTTGCTCGATCTTCTGTGCGAGGTCTTGGAGATCAAAGAAAGGAAAGAAAAACTGTATCAGGAAGCCATGGGCTTCTGTGAGGATGCCGTCGGTCGAGAGACCTTTCGAGTCCTTTACGAAGCGGAACAGGAACATGAAAGAGCCCTGGCTCGCATTCAAGAAGAACTTCAGGCAGGGAAGGACTGGACGGCCGCCTGTCGCTATGTCCCGCCTGAACAGGATCTCTTCAGACGCGTGGCTCAAAGAATAACCCTCGATAAAGACAAGCTTCCCGAAGCCTGCACGGACGAGATCAAGGCTCTGGATGCGGGTATTCAACTGGAAGAGGCCTGCATTCGTCTGTTTGAGGAAAAACTCAGCGAGGTGAAGGAACCTTCCCAAAAGGAGTTCCTCCAGCGCCTTTCGGCCGAAGAACGGGAGCATCGCCGACTCCTTCAGGACTTGAAATTCTATTACTCGGACCCTCAGGGATGGTTCATGGAAAAGAGCCGAGCCCGTTTGGACGGAGCCGGAGCGGTCACCTGAGAGATCTCGAACCATGGCGCTTACCGTGGAAAGCCTTTGGAACGCTTTTCACACCTGGCCCGCGGTAGGCCAGGCGCTGGCGGCGACAATTTTCACCTGGCTCATGACGGCGGTGGGAGCTTCCGCCGTGCTGTGGCGACGATCTTTTCCCCAGAAATTTTTGGACGCCATGCTGGGTTTTGCCGCAGGTGTCATGATTGCCGCCAGCTATTGGTCTCTTCTGGAACCGGCTCTAAAGCTTTCGGAAAGAGCGGCCGTGCCGTGGATGCCTGCGGCTGTCGGGTTCCTTGCGGGAGGCCTCTTTCTTCGGAGCATCGATGCGATTCTTCCCCATCTTCACATCGGGTTTCCAACGGACCAAGCGGAAGGTCTACCGACGCACTGGCGTCGCAGCATCCTTCTGGTTTTGGCGGTCACGATTCATAACATTCCCGAAGGCCTTGCCGTGGGAGTGGCTTTCGGAGCCGTTTCAGCCCAGATCCAGGAAGCCGGCCTTGCCGGAGCAGTGGCTCTGGCCTTGGGTATCGGATTACAGAATCTCCCGGAGGGGACGGCGGTTTCCGTGCCTCTTCGACGGGAAGGTCTGAGGGCGTTCAAAGCCTTCTGGTATGGACAGTTATCCGGGGCCGTGGAACCCGTGGCAGCGGTTCTGGGAGCGGCCATGGCAGCTTCTTCGATGGCTTTGCTTCCCTATGCTTTGAGTTTTGCGGCCGGTGCCATGATTTACGTGGTGGTCGAAGAAGTGATTCCTGAAGCGCAAAGAAGCGGTCATGCCGACGTGGTCACCATGGCGTGTCTTGTGGGTTTTGTGTGCATGATGGTTTTGGACGTGGCTTTAGGCTGACAAAGGAGACACCGCGGTGAAGAGTGGACTTCGGTTTGTTCCTTTCATGGTCCTTGGTATGATGACGGTTCTTGGCATGAATTTTCCCAAACCGATACTTGCCGCACCTCATAGTGCGGCAACCCAAGACTGTTTATCCTGTCATGTGCAGGCCACTCCAGGCATTGTTTCCGATTGGCAGCGAAGCCGGCATGCCAAGGTGACGCCCGGTGAAGCCATGGCCGTAGAGCCGATGGCTCGCAAAGTGAGTTCTCCCAATGTGCCTCAAGAACTCAAAAACCACAGCGTGGGATGTGCCGAATGCCACACGCTGCGAGCCGACGCTCACAAAGACACCGTGGAACACCATGGCTACAAGGTCTATGTGGTGACCAGTCCGGAAGACTGCCGCATATGCCATCAGGAAGAAGCGGGTCAATACCAACGTAATCTCATGGCCCATGCGCACACCAACCTCATGAAAAACCCTTTGTATGGCCAACTTGTGGATGCCATTAACGGCCTTCAGGTTTTTCAGAACGCAGCCCTTCAAGCCATGCCTCCCATGCCGCATACCAACGAGGATTCCTGTTTAAGCTGTCACGGCACGGATGTGCAAGTGCGAGGGACCGTTTCCCGAGACACGGATTTCGGCGAAATGGATTTCGTCGTGCTTACCGGATGGCCGAATGTGGGTGTGGGACGCTTGAATCCCGACGGCTCCAACGGCTCATGCGCCTCATGCCATGTACGACACAGCTTCTCCATCGAGGTGGCTCGAAAACCGGAAACATGCAGTCAATGCCACAAAGGTCCCGATGTTCCCGCCTATAAAGTTTACAGCGTGAGCAAACACGGGAACCTCTACGGCTCTCAAAAGGGGTCGTGGAATTTCACCAATGTTCCCTGGGTGGTGGGAAAAGACATGAACGCGCCTACCTGCGCCACATGCCATGTGAGTCTCCTTGTGGATGAAGGCAAAAATGTGGTGGCTCAAAGATCCCATGCCATGAATGACCGGCTTCCATGGCGGATTTTCGGCCTAGTCTATGCCCATCCGCACCCTCGGGAAGCTCAGGTGCATACCCTTAGAAGCGCCGATGGCTTGACCTTACCGACGAACCTCGATGGGACCTGGCAAGCTGACGCCCTTATTGATGAAACCGAGCAGGGCAAACGGCGAGCCGCCATGCAGGGGGTGTGTCGAGCCTGTCATGGAACCCAGTGGGTGCAGGGCCATTGGGAACGGTTTGAAAAAACCATTCTCGAAACCAACCGCATGACGAAAACGGCCACGGACATCATGGTGCATGCGTGGAAAAATCAACGCGTTCAAGGGCCTCCGGACAATCCATTTGACGAACCCTTGGAAAGAAGGTGGGTGGAACAATGGCTCTTTTTCGCCAATTCCATTCGCTTTTCATCGGCCATGATGGGTGCCGACTACAGTGTGTTTGACAATGGAAGGTGGTTTCAATCCAAAGGGCTTCGGGAGATGGAATGGATGGAGCGGATGCTGTCGCCCGGATCGGTGGGGAGGTGAAATCGTGCAGGGATCCAAGGGTTTTTATGCGGTTTTGTCTGTGGCTGTGCTCCTTGGAACATGGTTTGGTTGTGCAGGATGGGGGCACGCGGCTTCGGGGGTTCCTGAGGTCGGTGGAACCTTTCCACCTCTGGTTTTGGAAGCGCCCAAGGATCCCGCTATGAGAGCCTACCTCGGGATAGGCGACGTGAAGACCTTTACCGTGGATCAGGTGGACGCCGATGTGGTGGTTGTGGAAATCTTGAGCATGTATTGCCCTTACTGCCAAAGGGAAGCGCCTACAGTGAACGCCTTTTACGAATTGGCCCAAAAAAGAAACCGTCCTGGAAAAATACTGAAGATTCTGGGTATCGGGGCAGGGAACACGGCCTTTGAAGTGGATGTCTTTGTTCAAAAGTACAAGGTGCCCTTTCCGGTGATTCCCGATGGAGACTATTTGGTGCATAAGACGTTGGGGCAAGTGCGAACCCCATATTTTATCGTGCTTCAAAAGGACGCCAAGGGAACACCTAAGGTCATTTATTCGCAACCGGGCGGTTTTGGTACCCCGGAAGATTTTTACCGGCGTCTTATGGGCCCTTAGAAGCCTGTCTTAGGGGTGGGTAAGGGCATGGTTCGGTGAGCCAAGAAGCTCATGGAGAGGCAGAAAAAAATGAAAAGGATCTTGACGGTGTTTCTTCGAAGAAGCATGGTCGTGCTCGGCTTGGCGGCCCTATTAGCTTATGACGGAAGCGTCTATGGAATTTCTGAAGTTTTTCAGGGCAAGATCTACACGCCGGGACCGCTGAAGCCCGTGGATTCGCAGCTTAAGGTGCGCGTGGGAGATGCAGCACCCGATTTCACACTTCCTTCCATCTCGGGAGAAAAAGTTCGATTGTCTCAGTTCCGCGGCCAAAAGAATGTGGTACTCTCTTTTGTTCCAGCCGCCTGGACACCGGTGTGTTCGGATCAATGGCCGGGCTACAACATCGCCAAAGAGCTTTTTGAGGCTCGTGATGCCGTTCTTTTAGGCATCAGCGTGGACAATCTCCCTACCCTTTTTGCCTGGACTCAGGAAATGGGTGGCTTATGGTTTCCCGTTCTCTCCGATTTTTGGCCGCATGGAGCGGTGGCATCCCAGTACGGGGTCTTACGTTCCGATGGAGTTTCAGAACGGGCCATTTTCATCGTCGACAAAGAAGGAGTGATTCGCTTTATCGATGTGCATGACATCAATGAAAGGCCTCCTTTGGAAGGGATCCTCAAAGAGTTGGATAAGCTCAAGAAACCTTAAGCAGAGGGTGTCTCAGAGCTTTTCGGGAACTCCAAAGCCTGCCGAAGAAAGGAGACCCATGCCATGAAAAAGGTACTTTTATGCGCCTTCAATGGCGAGGTCATGTGTTTTGTGCATGTTTTACTTAATGCCCTGGATTTTAACGAAAGAGGCTACGAAACGGCTGTGGTGGTGGAAGGGGCGGCTGTGAAAGTCGTGCCGGTGATCGCGGCGCCCGAACATGCCATGCAGGGACTTTACCTTCAGGTCAGGAACGCGGGTTTGATTCACGGCGTGTGCCGAGCGTGCTCTGTGCAGTTAGGCGTGCTCGATGCCGTGGAAAAAGAAGGCTTGACGTTGCTTGCGGACATGAAAGGTCACGCGAGCCTGGCGAGGTATGTGGATCAGGGGTTTCAGGTGATCACATTTTAACCAAAGGGGGAGGCATTATGACGAAAAGGAGATACACGGTTCGAGGGGAATGTCCTCAATGTGCGTGTGGAGACGTGACGTTCCTGGGTCCCGAAAAGCTCAGAGAAAAGTACATCGGTCCGGAAGAGGAAATGGAGATCCTTTGCCCGGCCTGCGGCACCAAGCACAAAGGTAAAGTGGTTCACGTGGAAGAGGTCAAGCAATAAAACGAAAAGAAAAGGAGCGCGGCTGTGCCCAAAGCTCTCGTGCTTTATGCCACCCGGACCAACCAAACCAAGGCCATAGGGGATCTCATCGCCGAAGGGCTGCGCGAAGCCGGTGTGGACGTGAAAGTTTTAGGGGTGCAAGAATTCGAAAAGGCCGAAGAAAATCCCGAGCAATTTGATGCGTTGATTCTGGGATCGGCGACTTATCATGGGGAAATGATGCCATCCATGAAAACCTTCCTTTTCAAGCTGGAACAATACGACTTGAAGGGAAAAGTGGGCGGAGCCTTTGGAGCCTTTGGCTGGAGCGGCGAGGCTCCGGGGCGTATCTTTGAAACCATGAAAAACATTTACCAGATGGACATGATCAGCGGGCCCTTGAAGCTTAAATCCTCAGCGTTAAGCGGCGCCGCACAGATGGCTAAGCGGTACGGACAGGAGATCGCTCAAAAACTCAAAGCCGGTGCTTAACCGTCTCCAAGGGAGCGCCAGACTTTGGGGGTCTAAAAAATCAACCACAGAGACGCAGAGGTACAGAGAAAAATCATCGAGAAATCTCGGCCTTTTCCTTGCCTCTGCGGGATGAAAAGGAGAAAGCCATGACGACGCCGAGACATTGCCCGGGTTTTGAGCAGTTCAAGGATCTTCGTTCTTTTGTGTGCAAATGTGATGGATGCGGTGCGGAAAAGGAAATCTTTTCCGACGAATTTGACAAAAAGCATATGTGTCCCCAATGCGGACAACCCATCGATTTTACAAAGTGCAGTATCTATGCCGGCGGACAAGATGACACGCCTCGATAAGGACAATCTATGCCCAATAAGCTTGCGGGGGAAAAAAGCCCCTATCTTTTACAACACGCCGAAAACCCCGTGGACTGGTATCCATGGGGTGAAGAGGCGTTTGCCAAGGCACGGCGTGAGGACAAGCCCATCTTTTTAAGCATCGGGTATGCCACATGCCATTGGTGCCATGTGATGGCCCATGAATCCTTTGAAGACCTTGAAGTGGCTCGTTACCTCAATGAGCACTTCGTCTCTGTCAAGGTGGATCGTGAAGAACGCCCGGACATCGACGGCGTGTACATGAGTGTCTGTCAGGTGATTTCCGGGCATGGCGGATGGCCTTTATCCGTGTTTCTGACCCCGGAGGGTTTGCCCATCTTTGCCGGCACATATTTTCCTAAGACGGCTCGAATGGGCATGCCGGGCTTTTTGGATCTCTTACGAGAAGTAAGTCGGCTGTGGCGTGAGGAACGTGCCAAGTTGACGTCCACGGGCTTCAAGATCGTCGAAGTCCTGCGGCAGGCTTCTCAAGGGCAGGAATCCTTTCTGGAAGCCGGAGATTTGGATTTAGCTTTTAACCAGCTTCGAGGAGCCTTTGATCCGCGTTGGGGGGGATTTGGGGAAGCCCCCAAATTCCCCACACCTCACCAGTTGACCTTTCTTCTTCGTTATCATGCCCGTACTGGCAATCCGGCGGCCCTGGGCATGGTGGAAGAAACCCTCATGGCCATGCGCCAAGGCGGTATCTTTGATCAGTTGGGCTATGGGTTTCACCGGTATTCGGTGGATGCTCGATGGCTGGTGCCTCATTTTGAAAAAATGCTTTACGATCAGGCGCTTCTGGCCATGGCCTATGTGGAAACCTTTCAGGTGACCGGCAAACCCTTTTATGCGCAGGTGGCCCGGGAAATCTTTGAATACGTCTTGAGGGATATGACCGACCCCGACGGAGGGTTTTATTCCGCGGAGGATGCCGATACCGAAGGTGAGGAGGGTCTTTTTTACACGTGGACGCCGGAAGAAGTGCACGCCGTGTTGCCTGAAGATCAGGCGCTCTGGGCCTGTGCCTATTTCGGGGTGACGGGACGAGGGAACTTCGAAAAAGGCCGCAGTGTGCTGCATCTCGCCGAACCCTTGGAAACTCTTGCTCCAAAAGCAGGCCTTTCGCTGCCCGAATTTGAAAATCTCATGGAAAACGTCAGGCAGTCCCTCTTGAGGCATCGAAAAAGTCGACCTGCCCCTCTCAAAGACGACAAGATCCTCACGGCGTGGAACGGCCTGATGGTTGCTGCTTTGGCCCTGGGTTACAGAGTGCTGGGCGAAAAGTCCTACCTTCATGCGGCGATTCGAGCCGTTGAGTTTATTTGGAACACCCTTCGAGATGCTCAAGGTCGTCTGTACCGCCGTTACCGGCACGGTCACGTGGCTTATCCGGGGTACTTGGACGACTACGCTTTTCTGGCTTGGGCCATGCTGGAGCTCTATGAGGCCACCTTTGATCCGGCGTACCTGAAAAAAGCCATGGAGCTTCATGAGGCCATGACGGCCTTGTTTTGGAACGATGAAAAGGGTGGTTTTGACTACACGGCCAAGGACGCAGAGCGACTCATTATCAAGGAAAGGGAAGTTTACGACGGAGCGCTGCCTTCGGGGAATTCTACCGCTCTCAATACCTTGACAAGACTTGCGCAGATCACGGGAGAGATGCGTTGGGAAATAACCGCCGAGGCTTTGGTGCGATGCTTTGCCCATGAAGTGAAAAAATACCCTCGAGCCTACACGCATTTTCTTAACGGCTTTGATCGCCTGTTAGGGCCTGGATGTGAAGTGGTGCTGGTGGGCCTGGGGAAAGATATGGAAAACGAAGCCATGCTTCGGTGCGTGAGGGAAGGGTTTCGGCCTCGCACCGTGGTCGTGGTCAAACCCTTCGACGATGGGCCTCGTGTTTCCTTGGAAAAGCTGATTCCCTTTATTGCTTCTATGCATCCTGTGGAAGGAAAACCGACGGCGTATGTGTGCCGAGGCAGGCAATGTGGGGCTCCGACCACGGATCTGGAACAATTGAGAGCCCTCTTAAACGAGGCGCGGGGATAAGGGTTTGAAGGGGCAAAGAAAGGAGATGTCATGAGCGCGAATCAAGCGGTTATCAAAGTGTTCGAATATGCCTTGAATCAGGAAGAGACCGGGAAGCTCTTTTTTCAAACATCGTTGCAGCGCTTGGGCATCGGGGCGGCGGTGAGCGCCTTTAAGAGGTTGATTGCCGAAGAAGAGAAGCATATTGCCTTTATCAGCCGCATTTTGGACGAACTGCGACACGGCAAAGAAGTGGATCCCGGTCAGCTTCAGGAATTGATTCTGGAGCCGACGGATTACTTTGACGAAAGAGCGAAAAAGGAATTCATGGAACAGTGCCTGGAAGGGTCCATGGTGCCGGATGTGACGGTGTTCAACACGGCATGGCTCATCGAAAAGGATCTGAGTGAGTTTTACGCCAACATGGCGTCCAAGGCGCAGGGAAAGGTTAAGGACGCCTTGTCCATGCTGTCCCGATGGGAAAAACAACATGAGATGTTTTTCAGGCAGTTTCGAGACAAGTTAAGTGAAGCCTATGCCCAGATGCCGTGGGGAGGATGAGTCCAAAACCATCAAAGATCAGGGCATGAAGCATGGGACGTGGACCACGGGTTTTGTCATCCGAAAAATGGGTTCATCGATGAGAGTGTCCCGAGCGGCACCTGAATTTGGATCTTTTCCTTGAAGGGCGGGCGTCCCGTCCGCCTAAACTGCGGGCCGAAGGCCCATTGTCTCAAGAAAAGACACAGTTTCAGGCTTGGAGGGGCGAGGCGGCGCCTCGCCCCTTTTTTGAAACGGCGTTCTAGAGCTTGGCATGGTGAGTTTTTCGACTGCCTTCTGGGGAGTAGATGATGGGCGGCGGGGTTTCCTACCATGAGCGGACGGCGTATCGACGTGGCGGTTTAGGCGGGGGTTTTTTGGATTGGAATATCCGTCCTGAGATTTTCAAAACATACCAAGGGCTTCCTACGGTGGCTTTGCCCAAACCGGAAGATTTGCAAAGGAGTTCAAGGCCCTTTTTTCAAGTGCTTTTTGACCCGGTCCTTTCGGTTCCGGACCGGCTCGATTTCGAAACCCTGAGCCGCATGCTCACTTTGACCTACGGGATCACAGCCCAAAGTGGAAGAGGTGCGGACGCTTTCTTCTTTCGATCCGTGCCGTCGGCGGGAGCGCTTTATCCTTGTGAGCTTTACGTAGCCGTTCAGGGAATCGTCGGCCTTGAAGACGGCCTGTATCATTACGATCTGGCACGATACCGCTTGGTGCGCCTGCGTTCAGGACGTTTTCTCGGGTCGAAGGCTCGGTGGGCCGCTGCGTTTTTCGTGACCACACTCTTTTTCCGAAGTTCCTGGAAGTATCGGGATCGTGCCTACCGATACTGTCTTTTGGATGCCGGACACCTGGTGGAAAACGCCTTATTGGTTCTCCACTCTGAAGGCATAAAAGCTTGTGTCTGGGACTGTTTCCACGACGGGGAACTGAACAGTTTCCTTGGGGTCGATCCCCAAAGGGAAGCCTGTGTGGCGGTCATTGCCTTCAGTGATGAAGGTTCAACGAAGGAAACCGAAACGACCGGGTCTGTTTCAGGGGAGTTTTGTCTTCTTGAAAAGAGTCATGCATGGGATATGGTGCAACCGGAAGCCTGTCGCCTCAGTGTATCCGACAAAGTGCCTTCAGCCATTCTAGAAGCCCATCGGGCCACGGAATCCACCAAAGCCTTGGGAAAGGTGAGAGAGGGAGAAGCCCATGAGGCCGTGACGCCGCAAGGGGATCAGGGAAAGGTAAGGAAAATTCCACGTCCAAACGTTGTGCCCGAAGGTCTCTCCTTTGTCGAAAGTGTGTGGCGACGTCGGTCGCACCGAAACTATGTACCGGCGCATGTTTCCGCGCAGATCTGGCAGACTCTCTGGCATAGCCTGCATCTGGACAAGGCCTTATGTGAGGCAGTGGAAATCTTCATCGCATGCGGGGAAGCCGAAGATTTGCCGGCGGGTCTCTATGCCTGGAAGGCGTCTTCGCAGGAGGCACGAGAGATCCTTTCGGGGGATTTTCGACGGGCTTCGGCGCACGCGTGTCTGGATCAGGAATGGCTGAGGCATGCGCTGTTTCATGTGGCCTATGGCGTGGATTGGCAGAAGGTTTTCGGGATCTATGGGCCGCGAGGATATCGATCGACGCTCTTAGATGCCGGAAGGTTGGGACAGCGCCTGTATCTTGCCTCCACGGCTCTTGGAATGGGATGCTGTGGCATCGGTGCTTATTACGACGACGAATTGCGTACTGTTTTCCGTTTAGGATCGGGTTGGGATGTGGTTTACCTCACAGCGTCGGGACCTGTGAAAAAACTGAGGAGTTGAACAAAGGTGGATAGGTTTGAGTATTCCGTGACGAGACACTCCGCGGATTCTTTTCGTGAAACGGCTTTCTTCTGCACGGATCAAGGAGCCTGCAGTCTGGAAGATGTGCCGGTAGATCAGGGGGCCATTCTGGAAAATCTTTTGAATGAGCGGGGCAAACGAGGTTGGGAATTGGTGCAGGTGGTTTTTGGAAGAAACGGTCTTTTGGCCTTTTGGAAACGGCGCCTCAGCGCATCCCATGATTCGTAAAAGCGCCCCCGTACGGCGCCAAAAGCGTCACCTGGATTTCTTTAGGTTCGCACCTGGATGTCCACTTAAATTGAGGATGATTACTGTAGGGCGCACCGGTGTGTGCACCCCGAAACCCACCGTAGGTGACGAGCGGAGGCGGACATATTGGTCCACCCCTACCGATGTTGTGGAACGTGGGTAGGCTTATGGGCAGAACGACACAGAATCATGGTCCTGTGGCGATCACATCGGTCAGCCGTAGAGGGATGCCAGAACATGGGCAGCCGATAAATACGGCACCACGGACTGACCTGGTGGTCTTCAGGCGGAGGCACGTGTTTCTCCGGCAAGCGGGTCAGACATACGATCACGATGGGAAAGCCTGCGAGGCCATAGCGCTTGGCCTGTTTCATGAACTGACAAACGGGTCAGACATACGAGCACGATGGGAAAAGAGAGGGCAAACATGGCAGAAACTTTAAAAATCAAGGGAATGTCCTGCGGTCATTGCGTGAAGGCGGTGGAAAAGGCCTTGAAAGAAATTCCTGGAGTTCTTTCCGTCCAAGTGGACTTGGGGAAAGGGACAGCTTCCGTAGAAACAGAAACTCCCCTGGATATGGGGCTGGTGCGCCAAAAAATCGAAAAAGCCGGCTATGAGCTCCTCTGAGAAGATCCTTATCGAGACAACCGAAAACGGTCGAACACTTGCCTCAAGCCTCGGTGTCGGCGGAAAAACCATCGTTTCCATTGGGGGTATGAGTTGTGCTGCTTGTGTGCGGCGTGTGGAAAACGTGCTGAGGGATCTTCCCGGGGTGTCGAGTGTGTCGGTGAATTTGGCTTCCGGCAAAGCGGTCCTTGTCCATGAAGAGGGCCTCTTGGATCCCAAGGCCATCGAACGGGTTCTTACGGAGGCGGGATACGAATCCCTTGGCATCGTCAAGGAAGGGCGGCGGGATGAGGCTGGAGAAGCACGACGTCGGGCGGAAGAAGACGATCTGAAACGCCGTGTTGTTGTGGGGTGCGTGCTTTCCGGGCTTATCATGATCCTTTCCATGGGAACCCATGTGCCGGGGCTGGATCGCATCCCTTCGTCCATGCTCGATACGCTCCTTATCGTTTTGACCACTCCCGCAGTCTTTTGGGTGGGCAGTCGGTTTTTTGAGGGAGCCTGGAAAGCTTTGCGGCAAAAGACTTCGGACATGAACACGCTGGTGGCCGTCGGGGCCCTGTCGGCTTATATCTATTCCGTTGCCGCTGTCTTCTTTCCTTCCTTCTTTGCTCGATCCGGTCTGCATCCCCATGTGTATTTCGATGGAGCGGCCATGATTGTGGCCCTGGTGCTTTTGGGACGGTTCCTGGAAGCGCGGGCCCGAGGCAAAACCTCCATGGCCATTCAAAGGCTTTTGGAACTGCGCCCGACCACCGCCTGTATCGTGCGAGACGGCGTGGAAGAAGTGGTTCCTATAGAGGCGGTCATGGTAGGGGATTTCCTTCGCATACGACCCGGGGAACGTATTCCTGTGGATGGTGAGGTGCTGGAAGGATCCTCTGCGGTGGATGAGTCCATGCTCACAGGGGAAAGCCTCCCTGTGGACAAAATGCCCGGGGCGCGGGTCTTTGCGGGAACGGTCAACGGATTTGGAGCCCTGATGGTGCGAGCGATTCGGGTGGGGGCCGAAACTTCACTGGCACGCATTATTCAGTTGGTGGAGGAAGCCCAAGGGTCCAAAGCGCCTATTCAAAGGCTTGCGGATCGCGTCGCGGCGGTTTTTGTGCCCGTTGTCGTCGGCATCGCCGTGATCACCTTTGTGGTGTGGGCCTTGGTGGTGCCGGGGATGGATTGGGGTCGAGCGGTCCTCAATTTTGTTTCGGTGCTCATTATCGCCTGCCCGTGTGCCATGGGGCTGGCCACACCTACCGCCGTCATGGTGGGAACAGGTTTGGGAGCAGAAGCCGGTATCCTGATCAAGAGCGGCGAAACTTTGGAAAAAGCCCATAAAGTGGACACAGTGCTCTTCGACAAAACGGGAACGCTCACAGAAGGCCGTCCCGTGGTGACCGATGTGGCGGCGGTGTCGGGAACGACCCCGAGCGAAGTGATGCAGTTGGCGGCGTCCCTGGAATCGGCTTCCGAACATCCACTAGGACGAGCCATCGTGGAGCATGGTCGGGCTGAAGGGGTGCCGTTGCAAGAAGTTGAGGGCTTTGAGGCCTTTTCAGGGCTTGGGGCCAAAGGCAAGGTGCAAGGGATGACGGTTGTGGTGGGCAACCGACGCCTGCTGGAGGACCTGGGTATCCCGATCCAAGGCCTGGAAGCCCAGGCTGACGCGTGGGTTCGAGAAGGCAAGACGGTGGTTTACGTGGCTCGCGAGACAGAGGCTGTCGGCATGCTGGCTTTGCAGGACAAGCTGAGAGAAAACGCTCGAGAAGCGGTGCAAGCCTTAAAGGCTTTGGGAGTTCACGTGGGCTTGGTGACGGGGGACAACAAGGCAGCGGCTCACGCAGTGGCTTCTCTTGTGGGTGTGGACCATGTGGTGGCTGAAGTGTTGCCCGAGCATAAAGAGGAAGTGGTGCGAAGGTTCCAGCGTGAAGGCCATGTGACGGCCATGGTGGGAGACGGGATCAACGATGCGCCGGCCTTGGCGGCCGCCGATGTGGGGATCGCCATGGGCAGCGGAAGCGATGTGGCCGTAGAAGCCGGCGATATCGCTCTCATGCGTCCCGACGTGCGTTTGGTGGTCGAAGCCATGGTCTTGTCCCGGCTGACCATAAGAACCATTCGTCAGAACCTTTTTTGGGCCTTCTTCTATAATTCGGCTGGTATTCCTGTGGCTGCCGGCGTGCTCTATCCCACGTTCGGCATTCTCCTGAACCCCATGGTGGCGGCGGCGGCCATGGCCTTCAGTTCGGTTTCCGTGGTCGGCAATGCTTTGCGATTACGTCGCATCTGGCAAAAGCGCCGTCCGATCATTGCAATGTCGGGCAAATGAATTATATTGACGGGCGACACACCTGGTGCCGTGTTCTGGAAACGGCACATAGATAGGCAGAGATGATGTTCATTGAGGACACTGTCACAGAAGGAGGATTCCATGGACCGTTACGTTTGTCAGATTTGCGGATACATCTATGACCCCGCCAAAGGAGATCCCGACAATGGTGTGGCTCCGGGCACCCCGTTTGAAAAACTTCCTGACGATTGGACCTGCCCGGTGTGCGGCGCCTCCAAGGGTGACTTCGCCAAAGAATAGCAATAGCCGTCGCAACGAGGCACTGTGAGGAGAAACTCAATGATTTTTGGATTCAATGCTGCGGAAGTTTTTCAGATTGCCGTGGAAATCGAGGAAAACGGAAAGACCTTTTACGAAAAAGCTCTGGCCAAGATCGAAGATCCTGAAGTGCAAGCCATCTTTAAAGACTTGGCTCAACAGGAAGTGGAACACAAAAAAAAGTTCCTGGAGCTCAAGGCGCAGCTGCCTCCTCAAGCCTCAGAACCCACGGTTTACGATCCCAATAACGAAGTGGCCCATTACCTAAAAATGATGGCTGACGGCCATGTCTTTCGCACCAGTGAAAGCGTGGATGCGAAGATCGCCAAGGTGCAAGATGCCGTGGACGCTCTGCGCATGGCCATGGAATTCGAAAAGGATTCCGTGATCTTTTTTCTGAGTATGCAAGATGCCACCGAAGAAGAAAAAGGGCGTCAGTTTATCGGCTTGCTGGTGAAAGAAGAACAGGAACATCTCAGACGACTGGCATTACAGCTCAAAAAGATGACCCATTAGAAGCCTGCTCGACAATACGGGCAGGTGTTGGTTTTTCAAGAAATGCGGGCGTTTCGCCCGCATTCGTTTCTGACCTTCTGGGAAAAGGTACGAGTTTCTCGGTGACTTTGGAAAAGACGCGCCTACCGTGCAAACTTTGCCTCAGGTGAAACGTTCCACATCCTTTAGGGGCGCACCCCAAGTGTGCGCCCTGATGGGCGATCCATGGTAGGCGATTGCGGGGCGGACACGTCAACCCGCTATTCCAGGGATTTGTTTTCACGGGGACAAATGGGAGAGGCTTTCCCTGGGCGCGTTGGCGGCGTCGCGTGCATGAGTGTTCGCAGCACAGTTTTGGAATCTTCGACTGGGTAATGGTGGTGAAAAGGACTCCTCTGGGATGTAGGTAAGGGGGGTTAAGTCATTGAGTCATTAAGTCATTGAGTCATTGAGTCATTAAGTCATTGAGTCATTAAGTCATTGAGTCATTGAGTCATTAAGGCATTAAGTCATTAAGTCATTGAGTCATTAAGTCATTAAGTCATTGAGGTGGAAGGGCCTCCTTTGGGATGTTGGTAAAGGGATT
>JBBFKY010000014.1 GCA_037481875.1 Desulfosoma sp.
ATCCAGGTCCAAAGCCACATCCCCTGTGGAAAGAGCCGTTACGGGAACCTGGGTCCTCTCAAGCAGTTCAACGCTAGCGGCGCCGGCAAAACGTTCGAAAACGCTCGCGAGCTTACCCAAGCGCTGTCGCGAGCTTTCCTGCGAAGGGACCTTTTGGATGTCCAGAGCCTCTTTGAACCCGTCATCGCCCGCAACCCCTTCGGCGGCTTCAAAGTCGCTCTTTCTCAGGGAGAAAAGCCCCACAGAGGTTTTGGCCACCTCCGCATGAGAGTCTCGGTCGTCCCGGAACTTCCTTTTCCAACCGTTGGCAGAGGTCCGAAGTGCCGCTGATCAGATTGCCCACGAGAACCAGGTCGGAGTGCCCAATGGAGAAGGCTTTCGAAGATTGTACATTCTCGATTCTTTTCATGAGGGCGCATGTCGGGTAAAAATGTGACAGCGAAACCTATGGCACAAAAGCCAATGAAATTCAATATGAAACCTGCGGCAGTATACCTTTATGTATAGACGTAATCTCACGGATTAAGGTATATGTCACTCTGCGAGGCAATCACGGATGCGGGCGTATGATCCGACATCTTAAACCCTACCCTGCCTAAAGAGACTCGGACGTGCCGTGGCTTGGCCAGGGGACGGAGCATTGGCAGCTTAAACGTCTAAAAGTATGGTCGAGAAAACCATCAGGAAGACTCCATGGCACGAGATAAAGCAAGGGGGACCAAAGGCAGGATTGAATCCTACGAGCATCAAGACAAGGAGCGGCTAAATAACCCGCCTGCTCGCCTGGTAACGCCTCAGACCGACCCCGATGTCGGGCAGAAAAGGAGGCGCTATCAATACGACCCGCACCTCGATCCGCAGCTGGTCTGGGCAGGCAAGGCCGAGCACACCTCCTTCGAGGTGCCCTCGGTGTCACTGCACGTCCGCGACCGCTTCGACACGCGCACCATCATTGAGCCAGTGCGTAAGCGCAACGGGAAAACTGGCCTGGTGCAACTCCCGGTGTTTGAGGTGGAACGCCAGGAGCCCTTGCCCAGAGCCACCCAGTTCCACCAGCACAAGCACGGCTGGTCGAATCGCCTGATTGCCACTGACAGCCTGCTGGTGATGAACTCACTCCTCGAAAAACAGGATATGCCCGGCAAAGTGCAGATGGTTTATATCGACCCTCCCAACGGCATCAAGTACGGCTCTACTTTCCCATTTGTCAGTAAGCGCAACACAAAGGACAGCAAGGACAAAGACCTTAGCGCAGGGGAATGAAACCCATGCAACAACACGTCAAGTCAAAATCGAGGGTTGTGAATCACGGCGAGGTTTTTACGCCTAGGTGGGTTGTCAACGCCATGCTGGACTTGGTCAAGCAAGAGACCGAGCGGATAGACTCTCGATTCCTCGAACCGGCCTGTGGTACAGGAAACTTCCTCGAAGAAATTCTAGAACGTAAAATCCGCATCGTTCAAAAACGGTACGGCAAATTGCAGACGGACTACGAACGCTACGCCATTCTTGCGGTATCCAGCATCTATGGCATTGATATTCTTGAAGATAACGTTCATGAATGTCGCCAACGTCTTTTTGAGATCGTTAATCGACGATACACGGCAACATTCAAGAAGACTGCCAAAGAGCAATTTCGGAAGACGACGCGTTTTATTCTAAAGCGAAACATCGTGTGGGGCGATGCCCTGACCATGATGCACGTGGGTGAGACACCAAAGCATATCGTGTTTTCTGAGTGGTCTTTGGTAAACGGCGGTCTGATAAAAAGACGAGATTTTACATTTCACCAGCTTGTGCAACGTGGTAGCAACAAAGAACAAGCCTTAGTCTCTGATCTGGGTACTGGAGTCTTTATCCCAACTCCAATAAAAGAGTATCCACCGGTTCACTTTTTGGAGATTGCTGATGTTCAGGCAGAATAACTACAATCCGGACGTCCTTACTTGTTTGGCCAATCTGAGTAGCGACGAGGTTTTTACTCCGCCGCTCCTGGCTAATGAGCTACTGGATCTTTTGCCGTCTGATTTGTGGCACAATCCTGAGGTTACTTTTCTGGACCCGTGCTGTAAGACGGGGGTCTTCCTCCGCGAGATCACGAAGAGACTGGATAAGGGCTTGGAAAGCTTAATTCACGACAGGCAGGAGCGGATCAACCATATTCTGAAAAACCAGATCTTTGGCATTGCTATTACAGAGTTGACTGGGCTGCTGTCGCGTCGTTCCCTCTATTGTTCTAAAACCGCTAACGGCAAGTATTCTGTATGCACGGCATTTACGGATGAGCAGGGGAACATCCGCTTTCGTCGGGTGGAGCATACGTGGGACGACGGTCGTTGTACATGGTGCGGAGCCAGCCAAGCACAGTACGACCGCGGGGCAGATCTGGAGACCCACGCTTACGAGTTTATTCACACTGAGACGCCGGGGGGGATATTTAACATGCAGTTTGATGTCATCATTGGTAATCCTCCGTATCAATTGAGTGATGCTGGCTATGGAAGAAGTGCCATCCCAATCTATCACAGGTTCGTGCAGCAGGCTAAGAAGCTAAGCCCTCGATATCTGATCATGATCATTCCTTCCCGGTGGTTCGCCGGGGGAAAAGGGTTGGATAAATTTCGCCAGGAAATGCTTACAGACGATCGAATCCGTAAGATCGTTGATTATGAAAATGCGACCGAAGTTTTCCCTGGTGTAGATATAGCTGGGGGTATTTGCTATTTTCTTTGGGAACGAGACTCACGTGGCCCATGCCAGATTACAAACGTAAATAACGGCGAAAAAACAATTTCGCTTCGGCGTCTTGATGAGTTCACGACGTTAATTCGCCACAGCAAAGCTGTTCCAATTATACGGAAGGTGTTAGCCACAGAGGAAAAGCGCATGAGCGAACAGGTTACGAGCAGGAAACCTTTTGGCCTTGCTACAAACGTTCGACCCATGGACCACGGGGACTTAGTATTACGCTGGCAGCATGGTGAGGGACCATTTGACAGCAAAGAAGTCACTGCTGGCCACGAAATGATTCCCCTTTGGAAGGTTATAACTTCCTATGTCGGATACGACCATGCAGGGAATCCCGGGAAAGATGGAAAACGTCAAGTGTTTTCGAAGATTGATATTCTTCCTCCAGGCACCATATGCACCGAAACTTATCTCGTAGTTGGGGCTTATCAGGACAAGACTCAAGCTGAGAATCTGGTCCGTTACATGAAGACGCGCTTTTTCAGGTTTCTCGTGGCGCAATTTATGTATTCCCATCACCTTACCAGGGAATCATACTCGTTTGTTCCCATACTGGACATGAATAAACCTTGGAGCGACGAAGAGCTGTACAAGCGTTACGGTCTAACAGAGGAAGAAATCGCCTTCATCGAATCAAAAATTCGCCCGATGCAGGAATGACGATAAAGAGGAAACTACGACCGACCAGGGGACGAACCCAGCGGAGAGGATGACGATGAGTAACCACTTCTTTCCCCACCGCCCAGCGGTTTACCCGAAAATCTACGCCTACGAGGATACTCATCCGCAGTATGACGGGCTGCTGAAGATCGGTTATACCACCAGAACGGCGAAAGATCGTCTGGATGAGATTTACTCGGTCAAAACTCCCGGAAAACCACCCTACCGCATTGTTCTGGAAGAATCGGCCATGCGACGGGACGGTACCGTCTTCACTGACCACGATGTGCATCGCATGCTGCGCACCCACGGCATTCAATGGGTGAAAGGCGAGTGGTTCCGCTGTACGGTAGAGCAAGTCAAAGCGGCCATCCTTGCTCTTCGAGAAGGACATGCCTTCGAAGAACAGCGTTACCTCACTTTCAATATGCGCCCGGAACAAAAAGCTGCAGTGAAAAAAACAGCTGAATATTTCCGGCGCTTCAAGCGCGACAACAACAAGCCACCGCATTTTCTTTGGAACTGCAAGATGCGATTCGGCAAAACATTCGCCGCTTATCAGTTGGCCAAAGAGATGGGCTGGCGCAAAGTGCTGGTGCTTACGTTTAAGCCGGCTGTGCAAAGTGCATGGGAAGACGACCTGAAATGCCATGTGGATTTCCACGATTGGCAGTTCATCAAGCGAGACGGCCTTACCTACGAAAAGGCGGACAAGACCCGGCCCTTTGTCTGCTTCGGCTCGTTTCAGGATTATTTGGGCAGAAACCCCAGCACGGGCGGCATCAAGACCAAGAACGAATGGGTTCACGCCATCCACTGGGATTGTGTCATTTTTGATGAATATCACTACGGAGCGTGGCGAGAAAAGGCAAAGGACCTGTTTGAAGCCGAGGATGAAAAAGAGCGCAAATTTGCCGAAGGCGAGGGTATTACCTATTTTGAAGAAGACCTCCTGCCCATCACCGCCGACCACTTTTTGTATCTGTCCGGCACGCCGTTTCGAGCCATCGCCTCTGGTGAATTTATCGAGGAGCAGATCTTCAACTGGACCTATTCCGACGAGCAACGAGCAAAGCGTGAATGGAACGGGCCAGACAATCCCTATGCGGCTCTCCCGCGAATGGTGCTCTTGACTTATCAGTTGCCGGATGCAATTCGAAATATCGCCTTACAAGGGGAATTCAATGAGTTCGACCTGAACGTGTTCTTCTCCCCTGAGGGACGTGGTGAGAAGGCAAAGTTTAAATACGAAGACGAGGTGCAGAAGTGGCTGGATTTGATCCGAGGAGCCTTTCTGCCCGCCAGCGTTGATGACTTGAAACTTGGCCGCGATCGGAGGCCACCCCTCCCTTTCTCCGATGTGCGGCTACTCAATGTGCTTTCGCATACGCTTTGGTTTCTCCCTAGTGTAGCCTCTTGCTATGCGATGCGAAACCTCTTGGCTCAAAAGCAAAACCGTTTTTACTACGATTACAAGGTGATCGTTGCTGCAGGACCCGATGCAGGGATCGGGGTCGCAGCCCTGCGTCCGGTGCTCGAAGCCATGGAGGACCCTCTAACAACCAAAACTATCACCTTAACATGCGGAAAACTGACGACTGGTGTCACCGTCAGACCGTGGACGGGCATCTTCATGCTACGCAACTGCTCCAGCCCAGAAACCTATTTTCAGGCAGCTTTTCGGGTGCAGTCGCCGTGGACGATCAGAAACTCCGACGGGACGTCACCGAACGACGAGCAAATCCTCAAGCAAGAGTGTTACGTTTTTGACTTTGCGCCTGAACGGGCCTTACGGCAGATCGCCGACTACAGTTGTCGCTTAAACGTCGACGAAACAAACCCGGAAAAGAAGGTCGAGGAATTCATTCGCTTCCTACCCGTGCTGGCCTATGACGGCAGTTCGATGAAGCAGCTAGACGCAGCAGGGATTCTGGACATGGCCATGAGCGGCACCACTGCTACGCTTTTGGCGCGGCGTTGGGAAAGCGCGTTGCTGGTAAACGTTGACAACGATACGCTGCGCCGCCTGCTGAAAAACGAAAAGGCAATCCAAGCCTTGATGAGTATCGAAGGATTTCGTAATCTTAATCGGGATATTGAAACTATTATTAATAAGTCAGACGCTGTAACTCGGATAAAGAAAAACGCCAACGATAAAATACTATCCGCAGAGGAAAAAAAGGCACTGATTAAAGAGGAAAAAGAGTACAAGAGCTTGCGCAAGCAGATTCAGGAAAAACTCATCAAGTTTGCCACACGGATTCCCATCTTTATGTATCTTACCGACTACCGCGAACGCACCCTGCGGGATGTGATTACACAGTTGGAACCGGGGTTATTCAAGAAAGTCACCGGATTAACAGTGACGGATTTCGAGTTGCTCGTAAGTCTTGGCGTTTTCAATAGCGCCCTGATGAACGATGCAGTCTACAAGTTTAAGCGTTATGAGGACCCAAGTTTGAGATACACCGGCATTGACAGGCACGATGAGGATGGTATCGGTCTGTATGATACGGTTTTGCGCCGAAATGAATACGAAACGAAATTCGTGAACGAGCCAGGCTGAGTTACGTAATCCACAGCTGAGAAAAGAAGGGTCTGACAAAGCATACAGGAGACCGCTAAACCGTCTAGGCCACATCCGAAACACCTGACGGGAGACCGAACTTTATTACGTTTAGCACATCATGAAGAAACTCAAACCACGGGACGGCGCACGCTGTGGGATTGTCGTTCCCGAAAGAACGCTATTTCGTAACGGCCCCTAGGCCACGGTGAAGCAGGACCTCGTGGAGCAGTTTAATCCGCATACCGTGGTAAGCCTCCCGCCCGGCACCTTCGCTCCATACTCAGACGTCAAGACCGCGCTTCTCTTTTTCGAGCGGCCCGGGCTGACCAAGGAGATCTGGCATGACGAACTACGGCCTCCAGGCTGGGTGAATTGCGAAGGGGAAAAAAGAAGGCATGTAGTTTACCCAAAACTACCCCATTCAGCACGAGCACCGTGAGGAAGCCCGGAAGCTGTGGCAATCATGGGATGCTTAGCGCAAGGCTCACGAGCCGCGCGAGGTTTGCCTTTCCGCGCGTTCCTTGATCGTTCCCGACGAGGAGCTCAAGGCACGTGGCTATCATCTTGCCGCCCGCAACCCCAACCGCAAAGATGCCGAGACGCTTCCATCGCCGGCAGAGATTGTGGCAGGCTTGCTTGAGCGCGAGCGGGAGATTTTGAGTTTCGTGGAGGAGCTGGATGAGCTTTTAGAGAACGGTAGCGAGCGGGTGGTCTGAGCATGTACGTGGTATTCGTGGACGAATGTGGGTATGAAAAAAACTGGAGCAGTAGCACGGCGATTCAGCGGCAACCTTTCTATGTGTTGGCCGGAGTGGCTGTGCCTTTTGACCGCATAGCAGACATTTATGTGAGTATTCGCGAGATTATTCGAGGCTTAAATCTTCCTAAAACAAACGCTAATATGCTGGGTAAGGGCGAGGAAATCAAAGCCAGCTCAGTGGACAAAGGGGATCGCTTCTGGCAAAGCAACCCTGGATTTCGCGATGGGGTAAGGAAAGGGTATCTGGATCTACAGGAGGTCACGTACTTCGTAGTGTGCATCAATAAGCAGCGCCACAAGGCTCAATACTCTTCACCATATGACCCGACACACCTTGCAGCGCAATTTCTTTTTGAGCGGTTCGAGCATTTTCTTAGCGGAAAGCAAACCTCCGCGTTCGTGCTAATAGATGCGATGAAACGTGAGGAACAAGAACAACGCAGGTGGCTAACCCGAATCTTAATGAGCGGGTCGGGGGGTGTTGCTTTGAGCAAATTCTACGACGACTTCTACGTGTGGTCGCTTCAGTTCACACGCATTGTAGAAGTTAATATTGGGAATAGTAAATATTCTCTTGGACTTCAAATTGCCGATTTTGTCGCCCGCCTCGCGTATTCGTGGCGCAAGAGCGACAAGGATCACAGTTACCCTGGATGGGACCTGATTGAGCCAAGGCTTTACCGGTATCCTAGTTATCAGGGTTGGGGCTACAAGGAGTTCCCATAAGGAGGCATGTGGATATGACGCAGCCACCTTGCAAACTGCCCGATGGCTGGCGCTGGGTGCGGTTGGGCGAGGTGTATCTACCTACAGAAAGGCGAGATCCGACCAAAGATCCTTCAACGGCTTTCATCTACGTCGATATCTCCCCTGTGGACAATGCTGAGGGAAAGATAGTCTCCCCAAGGGAGATTCTCGGGCAAGATGCTCCTAGCCGTGCGCGGAAGATAATACGTAGCGATGACGTTATCTTAGCTACAACTCGCCCTTACCTTAAGAACGTAGCCATTGTCGGCCCCGAACTCGATGGACAAATCTGCTCAACAGGCTTCTTCGTGTTACGAGCTAACCGCCGTATCGTAGAGCCCTGCTTCTTGTTCTACTTATGCCGGTCGGATCTTGTGGTTGCGCAACTCTCAGACAAAAATACGAGAGGTGCAAGTTACCCTGCCGTCACAGATAGAGATGTGTATGAGTCCCTCATCCCCCTTCCGCCCCTCGCTGACCAACGCCGCATCGTGGCGCGGATTGAGGAGCTGCTAAGCCGGGTTCGCGAGGCCCGGCGCCTGCGGGAAGAAGCCCGCCAGGAAACCGAGCTTCTGTGCCAGTCCACCCTTGCAGAGACCTTTCCCCGCCCCGGCGCAGAACTTCCCCACGGTTGGCGCTGGGTGCGGTTGGGGGAGGTGTTCGAAGTTCAGCAAGGCGCTTCTATGTCGGCTCGAAGACGCCTCGGTCACAACCCGAAGCCTTTTTTACGGACCAGGAATTTTTTTTGGGGAGCGATCGACACGGCATTAGTAGACGAGATGGATTTCACGGACCAAGAAATAGAAAAGCTTCGCTTGCAACCGGGTGACCTTCTCGTATGTGAGGGGGGCGACGTCATCTGGGAAGGACAACTTCCAATGGCCTTGTACCAGAACCATGTACATCGTCTTCGTGCCAAAAATGATTCTATTGAACCGCGCTTCACGATGTACTGGATGCAGGCTGCATACCAAGTGTTCCTCGCGTACCAAGGCTCGGAAAGCAGGACGGCGATTCCTAACCTATCGGGATCGCGCCTAAAAGAGTTCCTCATCCCCCTCCCGCCCCTCGAGGAGCAGCGGCGGATTGTGGCGCATCTGGAGGCGGTGCAGGAGAAGATACGCGCGCTCAAAGCCTCCCAGTCAAAGACAGACGAGGACTTGAAACGCCTTGAGCAGGCGATTCTGGACAAGGCGTTTCGGGGGGAGTTGTGATGCAGAACCAAAGCTCTCACCCGATCCAATTCTGGTCTGCCGATTCCCGGCAGCGGAGGATTATTGAAGGTCTACAACTGGTGGGGCCGGGTCCGGCTGCGTTTTTTCGGGACGCTTGCAGCCTGATGGCTAATCCTCATCAGCTCGAGAACACAGTCCTTCTCGTGGGGCACCTCTTAAGAGAGCTCGAAAGCGCGCTTCGTCACATCTTTAGGCCCGTGACCACACGTGGTGCCGGTGGCACACGAGAGTCGGAATGCCAAGAACAACAAAAACAAAAAGAAGAAATACGTGCCATCCTTCGCTGTCTAGATATCTCTGAGCGTAGTCGTGAGGGGATCGCCTGGTTGAAGCTTGCCACGAATCTTCACAGGTTAGCCCATCGTAAAGGGCTCGACGCGCCGCGGTCTCTGGAGGATATAAGCGAGATCTGGGATCAGAGCCAGGCTTTGCTGGATGTCCTGATTCAATCCCTACGCACCCGCTTCCTGGACTGGATTCACGTACTGGATGAGCTCTTGAAAAAACCGTCGCCAAACAACAACGATCTAAAGAGGATCGCTCAAGAGGTACCAAACAACACCGTCACGCGCCAATACTTCTTCGACCGCCTCGAAGACCCCAAATGGCTGAATCGGCTTCGGAAAAAAGGCTTCTTCAAACAGCCACCTCCTCCTGTGTTTAACGAAAAAGAAGGAACCAAGTGGTTTCCACCATGGGCTGAGGGGCGGTACCTGGCTCGCATGGCCCAGCACAAGCCTGAGCTCGTAGCCAAAATCATTCTGGAGATGGACGATACCGACAACGCTGCCGTACAAGCGGATCTTTTGGATGCGATGCTCGCCATGCCACCCGAGATTTCGGTCAAGCTCATTGATAAAGCGAAGCGGTACGCGGAGCGTCCTTTTTTGCAGCTAGTGGACAAACTACCGCAGCTTATTGAGTGTTGGGGAAAGGGTGGTCAGACTGATGAAGCATTAAATCTGGCACGTGTCCTCCTCGACGTCCATTCAGAGCGTACAAGCGTAGAAACCGAGGAAATGAGGAGTTCTGGGTCCCTCTGGAGCCGCAAGCGCGCTTCAGTACCGGAAGTTACGCGAGGATCCTCAAGGATCACTACCCGGAACTGGTGAACGCTGCCGGTCTTCCTGCGTTAGAGCTCCTCTGTGATCTATTGCAAAAGGCCATTGAGCTCTCCCCACGCGGTGACAACAATCTGAAACTTGAAAATGAGTCTTTTAGGAGGCGACCCGACAATGAAGAACATTCGCTGAGTTACGCTGACAATGTGAAGGATGCGCTTGTTGATGCAGTCCTCGATGCTTTGGGACACATCGTGCCTTCCGGAAAGGCGACTTTAGAAGAGGTTGTCAACGCGCTTGAGCGCCGACACTGGAAAGTTTTCCAACGCATTGCGCTTTACATTCTGCGAGAGTTTCCTGACCAAGGGAAAGCGCTTGCAGCCGAGAGGCTGACCAATCGAGAGCTGTTCGAAGACATTGACGTGCACCACGAATACGTGCTGCTGCTGCGGAAATTTTTCACGCGTCTAAAACCTGAGGACCGTGACACAATCCTTGGATGGATTGATGCCGGCCCAGACTTGGAGGAGTCTAAGCAAAAACGAGAGGAGCAGACGGATTTACCCCTATTCGATGACGACATTGCCTACACCCGCGAAACCTGGAAGAGGGATCGGCTGGCATGGATCGGGCCCGAAAATCTCCCTAAAGAATGGCAGGAACGCTATCAAAGGCTTGTTGAAGAGCACGGAGAGCCGAGGCATGTCGAGTTCCTAATAGGTTGGAGAGGCCCATATATCGGAGTTCCCAGCCCCAAATCAGTTGAAGATCTCAAAAAGGAGTCAGTTTCAGAGATCGCGGAATTTCTCAGAACATGGAATCCCCCGGACACTCGGTTGGGGGAGGCGTCCCGAATGAGCCTGGGCCGAGAGCTATTCTACGCGGTCACGGAAGATCCGGGACGTTTCGCGATTGAAGCGAACCTTTTCCGAGGCCTAGACTCCACCTATGTTCGATTTTTTTTGTCAGGCCTCGAGGAAGCCCTGAAACACAACAAGACCTTCGAGTGGGAACCGGTTTTAGATCTATGCACACGGGTGATATCACAGCCATGGGACGCCCCGTGCCGGCGGGCGGAACGAATGGACATCGCCCCCATTTGGGGCCGGACACGAAAGGCCATCGCGTACTTGCTCATGGAAGGCTTTGGCGATTGTCCGGGCAGTATTCCTATTCGCTTGCGCGAGAAGGTGTGGAACACTCTGAAATCATTGACTGATAACCCCGATCCTACACAGAAGCGACAGAGGCGGTGTTGCATTGACTGCAACATGGACCTGGCCAGGCCAGCCATTGACACCACCTGGGGCGCGTTTATGCATGCCGTAATGTGCTATGCTTTCTGGGTGCGGCGGCATAGGAGCAAAGAAGAGAACGTGGTGGATCAGGCTCGTGGGGGTTTGAATGAAATGCCTGAGGTCCGGGAAGTCCTGGATTTCTACCTTGACGCGGTGCACGAGTCGTTCCTGGCCGTGCACAAACTGTACGGCCAGCTGTTCCCCTACCTTGTTCTTTTGGATTCCGAGTGGGCACGGGAAAGAGCCGCGAGAATCTTTCCGATCGGCGAAACTGAAGAGGCGTTGTTTAGCGCCGCATGGAACAGTTACTTAACTAAAACTAGCTGGGTGCCATGTGACGAAGTCCTTGACATTCTCCGAGAACAATACCGCCACGCAGTGCAAAAGATAGGCTACCACGAGGACGACACCCAGCGGCCTCCTGACCCGGATGAGAGGCTAGCGGAGCACCTCATGAAATTCTACCGGAGCGGCAAACTCTCACTAGAGGACCCGCTGTTTACGGGCTTTTGGGAAAAGGCGACCGATAAGCTCAGGGGACATGCGATTGCTTTTATTGGCTCCGCACTGCGTCGAACCAAGGAAGAAATTCCTGAGGATATGCTCCACCGGCTAAAAAAGCTCTGGGAAATTCGCCTTGCCCAAGCCAAACAGTCCCAGTCCAGGGCCCACATCCTCAAGGAGATGGCTGCCTTTGGCCGGTGGTTTATCTCGGGCAAGTTCGACGACCACTGGGCTGTGACACAGCTTTTGGAGTCGCTAAAGCTCGGTGGCCGGACAGATTCCGTAGATGTGGTGCTGGTGCATCTTGCACGGACTGCGGAAAGCTACCCTTTGGAATCAGTGCTATGCCTGAAAATGATTGCTGAATGGGACCGAAACCGTAAGGTTGGAGGGGAGCTTCACGCAAGTCGCGATCGCATCCGAAAAATTCTCGAAGTGGCATTGCGGCATCCCAACGTCACGAAAGAAGTAGAGCAGATCATTCAATATCTTTGTAGCTATGGGTTTCTGGAGCTTCGGGAGCTACTCCCCGTAAACGCCGTGGATATGAACGAAGCAAGTTAGGCTTTTAAGGTGGTCCTTCAGGAGATCGAGGGTGTTCCCCATGGATTGAACGAGGAAGATGGACAGGCTCTTCTTGCGTGTAATTCGAAAAAACCCGAATCGACTGACGAAAAGGCAAGGCGCTGGGGATGGTTTTGGAAACCATAGGTTTTGTAGCCCGATGGTTTTTGATGAGGGCTTCGGTCGATCCTACATCTTTTGGAAAGTCAAGGGCTTTGCCGTATTGGTTTCACGGGCAGGATCAGGCGCCTGATGGTGTGCCACGCGATTCGCTCCGAGCACGGCAAGCATTCGAAAGTCGTGGCTCATCAAGCAGTCGGTGCCCTTTGAAGGGGCGAGCCTCCCCTCTGTGCCGGAATGTTCATCCGAGGTAATGGGCCTCATGCCCGCCTTTTCCCTTCCCGCTGCTTTTCCCTCCGCCGCCCGAGCAAATGGGAATCTCGATTTTTCCATTAAAGCTTTCGACGCTTTTTGCCGAACAAACAAGTGTGCTCAGTTTCCTCGTCGATGAAAACGAGGGCAGCGCCCTCGAGGTCGCTGAAACATGGACCGAGGGGCGTGGGGAGGGTTCCCGGTCGACTTAGCAAGGGCCTCAACCTCGTTGAGGAAAATCGAGGAGGGCTGAAGAGACATCGGCACGCAGTGCAACTCGCCTGGCGGAACGAACTCCCTCTATTTGGACCGCGAAGACGCCACCGTTGCCGACGGGTTGAGCGTCGCCGAAAAGAGACTGGGTCAGGTGCTGCTCGAGCAGGGACGATTCTTGTGCAGGGCTTAGGCAGAGCGGTGATCAAGATGACGACTGGATCCAAACGAGTTTGGAAAAGGTGATGTGGCTTGGACATCTGGAAACTCTTTGGTGTGAACCCTTTATTTTTCTCCTGGAGGTGTTTGCATGAAGGGAAGAGGACAATGGACGATCGGAAAGAGAATCGCTGCGGTGGCGCTGCTTCCTCTCTTGGTGGTGTTAGGCTTTGCGGGGATCCAAATGAAAGACAAATGGCGGGATGCGACCATTGAACGGCAAATGGACGCCAATGTCCGGCTCATGGCCGAAACATCCCGGACCCTCACGGTTCTTCAAAAGGAGCGGGGGTTGTCGGCTTTGATGCTTTCCGGAGGAGACGTCAAGGCACAGCTCCAAACCCAACGCGGAGAATCCGATCAGGCATTCGCCTCCCTATTGAAACTCCTGGATGAAGCCACCATCGCCGAGGGAGCCAAGCGTGCCCTTCGTGCGGCCCGGGAAGATCTTCGAAGGCTGAGAGATGAAGTGGACCGTGGGGTGGCCTCCGGTGAGAGCTTCAAGGCTTATTCCAAGATCGTGGAAACCATGCTCGATGTCGAAAAAGCGTGCTCCAATGCTAAAACAACCAAGGGCATCGGCAAGCGGCTGGTGACCGTTTCCCTTCTGGATTTCGCAAAGGAAAATGCAGGGAAGCTTCGGGGATTTGGATCCTCATTGTTGGCCCGCAACAAGCCTCTTAACGACGGCGAGTTCAAGGCGCTCGTAGAATACCGCGGTGCCTTTCGCGCCAGCCTCGCCAGCCCGGCCATGGTCCTGTCGAAAAAGGCAGAGGATCAGCTCGCCCGCGTTCAGGAACAGCCGCACTGGAACGAAAGCGAGCGCCTGTTTCTGCAGGTCCTTCATGGATCGAGGGACGGAACGTTCGAGGTGGCTCCCAATGCCTTCTTTCAGGTTCTGTCACAGGTGATTCAGGATCTGGACGCGGTCATTGCCTCGGAACTAGCCGATATCCTTCGGAGCGTTGAGAAGATTCGCGCGGAGTCGGTGCGGGCGCTGTGGATCTCAGGAGGAGTCCTTGCGGTGTTGTTTTTGGCTATGCTTGTGGTTTTCTTCATATCCAAAAGGAGCATCATCGGAGCCCTAACGCGTGCTACCACGCTGTTTGAACGTAGCGCCCGGGACCTTCAAGCCTCTGCCACGGAGATCGCCGTATCGGGGGCGAAACTTGCCGACGGTGCCACCCGCCAGGCCGCATCCCTGGAAGAGGTCGCTTCCGCCATGGAAGAGATGACCGCCACGGTCCGCCAAAACACGGAAACCGTGAAGAAGTTGGATGGTTTCGCCAAGCTGACGGCGGAGAGTATGAAAACGAGCCACAAGGCGCTGAAGCAGACCGCTCAAGCCATGTCGGGGGTTTCAACGACCGGTGCCGAAGCGAGCAAGATCGCCAAGACCATCGATGAAATTGCCTTCCAGACCAATCTTTTGGCGTTGAACGCCGCCGTGGAGGCCGCTCGAGCTGGAGAAGCCGGAGCTGGGTTCGCTGTGGTCGCCGAAGAAGTCCGAAATCTGGCCATGCGCGCGTCCGAAGCGTCCAGGAGCACTCAGAAGTTCATCGGGGAAATGATCCAGCAGGTGGAAAACAGCGGGAAACTCATCGGTGAGGCTCTCACATCTTTCTACAAAATGGGTGAAGACGCCAAATCCGTAACGAATCTGGTGAAAGAAATCGCTGACGCCAGCGCCGAACAGCAAAGAGGGATCGAGCAGATCAATGCGGCCATCCAGGACTTGGACCGCGTCGTCCAACAGAATGCGGCTAATGCCGAAGAAACGGCGGCGGCTTCCGAGGAATTGAAAACCCTCTCGGGCCAGATTTTCGACCAGACCTTGGAGTTGAAAGCCCTGGTCGGGGGTTCGAAAGAGGGCGATGCCTCGGGTGGGGTTCCGGTCCCTTCAAAGCCTGAAAAAGGTACCGGGGCTTCGGGATCTCGGGCGAAAGCCGCCGATGGCCGAACGGCTTCCCGGTCGAACGGATCCTCGAGGTCGTCGAAGAAGGGGCCGCCTTTGAAGGAGGCACCAACGGGAGCGGCCTTGGATTTCGATGATTTTTAATGAAGGATCCTGCCTGCCTTGATTCATTGCTTTAAGCATGCGATAGAGTGCGGATCAGTTGGTTTTGTATCTTCTCTACCCGCTCTAAAAAGCCGCCATCCCTTCGGCCCAGGGCGCCACGCAAGGGGTTGCAAAGACGGGAATCGGACGGATGCTCGGGCCGAAAGAGCCCGGTTTCGGCGATGAGGAAGAAGTATTCCAACTTCACCTTTGACGGGAATCATTGCACTTGGTTTAAGAGGTACGACTTCACGCAGGTGCCGCAACCCTGGCTTTGGGCTTGATCCAGCTCGGCGACGAGTGGGGCCGGCTTCACGCTTCCACGGGCTAGAAGCGTTGAAGCTTCGGCTGCGGCCAAAGCTCCGGCCGAGACTTCCTTCCGTATCCATGGTGCTTTGGCAGGTGCCCGCAGCAAACAACCCGGTTCATGAAGTCCAAGGATCTTGGGCTTCTGATCCGTAAGAATTTCCAACATTGTTCCCCCCATAAATCTTTCCGATCATCGTCTTGGCTTCCAAAAGAGGATCATGGCAATCCCCGCCATGGGTTTTTACGATGGTGGCACACTTACAGTGCAAAAATCGATCTGTGCCAAGACCCGCTCTTTGTGATAACTATGTAACAGCTTCCTTGAATGCAGGAGTCTGTTACTTTGCGGTTGGTCGTCGACGCGGGGCCCTTTACAGAACAAGGCAATGAAGGGAGGAGGACATGGCTTTTAGGGAGAGTCCCAGATGGTTGTTGGTTCCCGTTTTCATTATTGCGGGTCTGGTCTGGGCCATGGTTTCAGCACCTTCTGCCAAGAATGCTAAAGAAGCCTATCCTTGTCAGGAGTGCCTGGCGACACCTCAGTGGCTTTTGGAACACTCGAAGGATCCCAATGTGGTCATTGTGGATGTTCGAGAAGATAAAGACCTGGATGGGCGGTTCATTCCTGGGGCTATTCGGCTTCCGTTTCGAAGCTTTCAACGCCATGACACGGTTCGAGGTGTGGGGGCGGTCTTTGTCGGGGCGATGGAAGCGCAGACGATTCTCGGTCGCGCGGGTATAGCCCGTACGGATACAGTTATCCTTTACGATTCCGTCGCTCAGGACGGCGGAGCCACGGCGTCCTATGTCTTTTGGGTGCTGGACTACCTGGGGCACCCGTCCAAGCGTATTCTGGAAAGGGGCATCGACGGCTGGGTGGAAGCCGGAGGAAAGACGGTGACGGAACCTGATCGTCGCGAACCCATTTTCTATCAGGCCCCATCCGAAGAAATTCAAAGGCTGCGCCTGGTGGACGGTCCTTTTGTTCAAAGCCGCCTAGGGGATTTTTACTACCAAATTCTGGATGTTCGTTCTTCGGAAGAATACCTGGGTGCCCGGCAAACTACGGCCCTTGATGGAAGTCCGTTGGCTCCGGGCCATATTCCTGGAGCCTTCAACGTGGATTATCGCACCAACTGGCAGGATCCTACTACCAAGGCTCTTCGCTCTTACCCCGAGTTACAAAAACTATACGCGGGTTTGGATCCCAATCGTGCCGTCATCGTCTATTGCCATTCTGGACGACGCGCCTCTTTCACTTATTTCGTGCTGCGTCTCATGGGATTTCAAGACGTACGACTTTATGAAGCTTCATGGAACGAATGGGGAAACCCTCGATTGTATTACCCCGTGGAAACCACGCCTCACCGGCTGGAAGGGGCTCTTCCCCTGCCGACGGGCATGCCCGCCACGCCGGCAAAATCCCCTCGAGGTGCGAATGACAGCAAGAAAACACAGCCCGCCTCTTCAAGCGGTTACATTTCTTGCGGAGGATGAAAGTGCCATGAAGAAAAAAAACCGTCCAAAAAACACAAAGCCTGAGGAAGTGGCGCGGTATTGGCCGGTGCTGCCGGCGGCTTTGGCCCTGACAGGCATCATTGTTTTCATTTTCGCCAGTTTTGGACCACCGGCGTCTTCCAGCGGGTTCGTGAGCCTTCTCAAAGGCTTTTTGAGTTTCATCGCTCCCGACTACATCGCTCATAAGGAACACTACAGAATTATTCCAGGGCCGGGTTCCTGGCTTTTTGCCTTTGTTCTCGGCATGGCGGCCGGAGGATACCTGGGCGGGGTCACGATGGGAAAACCGGTTCGCCATGTCCCGGCCATTTGGGAACGGCGTTTTGGAAATCGGCCGACGCTTCGTTATGCAGCTTCTTTTTTGGGAGGATTTCTCATCCTTTTTGCGGCTCGCCTGGCCGGCGGGTGCACTCTGGGACTTTTCATTGCCGGATCCACGCAGTTGGCCGTCAGCGGTCTTTATTTCGGAGTGATCATTTTTGCCGTGGCCATGCTCACCAGTCGCCTAGTGTACGGATCACACAAAGGAGGCAGCCGATGACGCAGGTTTTGCTCGGTCTTTTTTC
Source organism: Desulfosoma sp. (assembly GCA_037481875.1). Taxonomy (NCBI): domain Bacteria; kingdom Pseudomonadati; phylum Thermodesulfobacteriota; class Syntrophobacteria; order Syntrophobacterales; family Syntrophobacteraceae; genus Desulfosoma; species Desulfosoma sp. Next base: position 17,403 of record JBBFKY010000014.1, read on the forward strand.
TGGAATTGCTTTCGGCTTTGTGATTCAGCGGATCGGGGCTACGGATCCCGACGAGATGGCCCGAGCGCACCTCATGAGAGATGGTCGAATTCCTCAGTTTATGATGTTGGCTGTAGCCTTTTCAGCCCTTGGCCTGGCGGGGCTTCAGGCGGTGGGTGTGGGCCGTATGGTCATTTTACCGACTAGTGTGGTGGCCACGGGAACCGCCGCTGTACTTTTCGGGATCGGTTGGGGATTGTGCGGCTATTGTCCAGGAACCTGCTGGGCCGCCGCAGGAGAAGGTCGCCTTGACGCCGTTTTTGCGCTTCTTGGAGGTCTCGCGGGAACCGCTGTTTTCGCCCATTTCCATGAATGGATCATCCCGGTGCTTTATATGCCCACCAATAAGGGACCACTGAGCCTGGAAGACTGGGTGGGAAACCGATACGTTGCCGCCTTTGGGCTTGCCTTGGTTTTTGCCGCCGCGGCCTGGGGCATCGGCAAGATCTGGAAGGACGGTATTAGGGATGCTTAAAGCGGGTTGGAAGATTCCATGGTTTTGGAGCCTGGTGGTGGGTCTTTTGTGGAACTGTTCCGGGGGGCAGGGGCCGGAAAAGACGGCTGTCCCACACGTTCCCCGAGGCTATGCCCCTGTGCTGGAATTCGTTCATCATGGACGCCAATTGCGTTTCGGCCCTTTTGTGGGTTACTACTTTCGACCTGAAGTTCCTGATAATATGAGCCGTATTCGTTTGGTGTGTTTCAACGAAGGAAAATTTTACTCGTCGGATGCTCCTGAAAACGCTTTACTTTATGAAGGCGACGGGATCCTGACTGATCTTCCTTTCGTCGAAAAAGCCGTCCCTCAAGGGGCAGAGAGAATTCAGCCGATCTTTTTTCCGGAAGCTCCTTCCGCCTGGCTGGAGACACGCCCGGAACCCCGCGATGCCTATGTCCATTTTCATTCGTGCCACGATGCCTCCGGAGCTGTGCTCACTGGCTTTTGGATTCGGCATGTGGCCGTTCGGGATTTCACCTACGACATGGGTGGGCGCGTAGGTCCCGATAGCCCTCTCTACCATCGAGTGTTTAAGGGGCAAGACACAGGATTTCCTCGAATCATTGAGTTCGACCATGGAAAACCCAAGCTCTAGAAAAGATGGCCTCCCCCTATGATGAAGGACGACGCCTGGCCATGGCTTTGAGCGAAGCAGGAAGGCGGTCGTCGAAGGATCTTATCCGCGGTCGTGTCATCAGCTTATTTGTAGAGTGCCGCAATCTGGGGTGTCGTTACGAGGTGACGGTTGGAGTTTGCTAAGGGATGGTTATGGGGCGGACACAAGGGTGAGGCCCTGCAGGGTGAGGCGCTTCTTGGTTCTTCGGATGAAATAGTTTCCTTGGGCGGACACATGGGTTCGGCCCTACGGGGCTCTCACAGAAGGGATGGGTCATGGGGCGGACACAAGGGTCCGCCCCACGGGTCGAGGCGATTTTTCTTGGTCTTTCGGGTGAAATGCTTTCCTGGGACGGACACATGGCTCCGGCCCTGTAGGGATTTATCGAGAGGGAGAGGGTCTAAACCACGTCTCGAGGAGCATGTCTGACAACCAATTTCTTTCTGGCAGCACGGGCGCCCTGGTGGCACAAACGTCGGGGTAGAAGCCGCGCCTAGCCCTTACAACAGAAGACCTGAAATTGGTCCTTTGCCTCAAGGAAAGAGGATCTTTGGCGATCTTTCTTTGCCAGTAGGAGAACCCCACTTTCAAGTCAAGATTCGGTTTCGGGCGGCTATCAGGCGTGCTTATCAAAAGGGAGGAGTCTATGAAGTCGCCTCGCGAGGCTGTGGAATGAGGGCTTTTGTCCTCACCCACGGAAAATGTGGGTGAGGGCTTTCTTTTGATGATCCTGAAAATTGTCCTGAGGGGGTTTAGGATGCTGCTTTGGCTTTACGGATCGACACCGCTCCAACCTTGAACTCCGGGATTTTGGCTAATGGGTCGTAGTCCTTAGCGCTTGTGAGGATGTTGGCGGGGCTTTCCCCAAAATGGATGGTGGTAAAAAGTGTTCCAGGTGCGACACGGTCTGTGATCCTCACAGGGGCCAGCATTTCTCCTCGACGCGACTTCACCACTACCAACTCTCCAGAAGATACCCCGATCCTAGAGGCATCCTTTGGATGCATTTCCACATACCCTTCCCGTTGTTCTCGATCCAGCTGCGGTGAAATGCGTGTCATTGTTCCCGTATGATAATGAGCGAACATACGTCCCGTAGAAAGCACAAAAGGGTATTCCTCCGAAGGTTTCTCCGCAGGATCCTGGTGTTCCACCGCGTGGAATGTTCCGCGTCCTTTGGTGAAGCGATCCCGATGCAGATACCGGGTTCCGGGATGTTCGGCCGTCGGGCACGGCCAGAACAGCCCATCGATGCCGAGACGGCTGTAGCTCATCCCTCCGTAATGAGCAGGGCTCATTCGAGTGATTTCTTGAAATATCTCTTCGGGAGTTCGATAAGACATCGGATATCCCATGATGGTGGATAAACGACATAAGATTTCCCAATCTGGAAGTGACTGCCCTACGGGATCCACCGCTTTTCGAATCCTTTGGCAACGCCTTTCGGTATTTGTAAACGTTCCATCCTTTTCCGCCGCCGAAGTCGCGGGAAGGACCACATCCGCCACTTGCGCCGTTTCCGACAGGAAGATATCTTGGACGACAAGAAAATCCAGCCGCCGCAGCGCTTGACTCAAGTGATGCCAGTCGGGGTCGCTGAGTTTCGGGTTTTCCCCAATAACATAAAGGGCTTTCAGCTTTCCCGCCATCATTGCAAAGGCCATCTCCGTGATGGTAAGACCCGGCTTCTCCGGTATGGGCCGTCCCCACGCTTTGGCAAAGCGTTCTCTTACCTCAGGATTCGTTACCGCCTGATAACCCGGAAGCAGTGTGGGCAGTCCTCCCATGTCGCAGGCCCCCTGAACATTGTTTTGTCCCCGCAAGGGATTCACGCCACCTCCGCGTACGCCGACGTTTCCACAGAGCATGGCCAGGTTACAGATTGCCTTGACGTTATCCACACCGGTGACATGTTGCGTGATGCCCATGGTGTAGAAAATGGATGCGGGCTTATGAGTGGCGTAAATCTCCGCCAGTTTCTCCAGGTCCTTGGCGGGCACTCCTGTTATGGTTTCCGCACGCTTCGGATTGTAGGCGACAACAACCTCTTTCATCTTGTCAAAGTTTTCCGTACGTTCCTCAATGTATGATTTGTCCTCCCAGCCGTTTTGCAGGATCACATGCATCACTCCGTTGAGGAGTGCCACATCCGTTCCGGGCTTGTGGTGCACGGCGAGATCCGCAAAGCGAGCCAGCTGAATCTTTCGTGGGTCCGCCACCAAAAGTTTGGCCCCTTTCTCCCGGGCCCGCAGCATGCGACGCGCCACAAGGGGATGGCATTCCGTGGTGTTCGATCCGATCACGAAAACACAGGCTGACTCCTCGATTTCCTCGATGGAATTGGTCATGGCCCCACTCCCGAACGCGGCGGTAAGACCTACCACCGTTGAGGAGTGTCACAAACGAGCACAGTGATCGATATTGTTGGTTCCTAAAACCGCGCGAGCGAATTTTTGCGCCAGATAATTTTCCTCATTGGTTATCTTGGCCGAAACCAAAACCCCTATACTCTCAGGGCCGTAGGTGTCCCGAATCTTTTCGAGCTTTTCAGCGGTGATCGCCAAAGCTTGGTCCCAGCTCACTTTGCGGAACCGTCCGCTGATTTTCACAAGAGGCGCCTTGAGGCGCAAAGGATGCGTGACGGCTTCATGGAGGTTCCAGCCCTTGATACAAAGCTTTCCTTGATTTACCGGGTGCGTTTTCAAAGGCATTGTGCCGATGAACCGGCCGTTGAGCACCTTCAACAGCACACCGCATCCCGTTCCGCAATACCAGCACACGGAAGGTACGAGCTTGTAGTCCATGGCTTTTCTCCCCTACGAGACTTTCTTAGGTGAGATCTTTGCCCTTTACGCCTCAAAGGTTATTCCGCCAAGCCAATTCCGCCGGCTGCAAACCGCCTTTTTTCTTCCTCATCCATCGGCCCAAGGGACAAGGGTTCTGTGGCAAGTCCCGGGACATAGTCAAAAAGGTCTTTCACGACAGCGGCCACTTTCCGGTACAGGAGGCGAAGCGGGATATCCACAGGGCAGGCTTCTTCGCACAAACCACAATCGACACACCGTCCCGCCATGTGTACGGCCCGCACCATATGGAACAGAGGGACTTCCACGGGAAGCCACCCTTTTTCCACCAGATTTTCATCGGCCAGGCTACAATCCTTGCAGACGCACACAGGGCAAATATCCCGACAGCCATAGCATTTGATGCATTTGTCAAATTCGTACGCCCAACGTGCGAAGCGTTCCTCGGGCTCCATTTCTTCTACAGCTTCTAAAGACGTTCCTTGATATATTCCCCACCGACTTTTTCCCGGCAGTTGCGGCGGTGCCTGAAGCGAAGAGCATTGCGGGCTTTGATGCAAAGGTGAAGGGCAACACTCCACCGTAATCATTCGCAGCCGTTCCGGTTCCAACTGCCGAAGCACGCCCAGCACGTTCACGGCTCTTTGTGTGCACCCACGCGCCAAAAGCCCGATCCGGACTTCCGGGTTCTGCGCTTGGATCTCCATCGCCATCTTTTCCAGAGGATATCGGGCGGAGCCCTCCACAAGTTCCTCCAGCTCCTCTAACCGCTCCCGATGAAATGCGTACGGAACAGGATGTCCCTCCACCAGGCGATATCCAAGGAAGACCTCAATTTCTCCACTTTCCAACCATGATCGAACGGTCTCCTTCATGGCTTGCTCCTTCGGCTCAGACGGCCTGGGCCAACGTTTCAATCCATCTTGCAGGCTCTTGGGTTTCCATCGGCCCATCCCTTCTCCAGCTCGGTTCTTCTGATTCCATCCTTTGACGGATCGGACTGGGGCCAAGAGCCCGAATGTGCTCCGTAAACTCTGTGATGACCCGAGCAAACTTTTGCCCCTCAGCCGAAGAAATCCACTCCAAACGAAGGCGTTCCTCCAGCCCAATGAAGCCGAGCAAGGCATTCAGAAACAGGAAACGTTTGAGCGTGGCATGATTTCCGTAAAGGTAGTGGCAGTCTCCCAAGTGACAGCCCCCTACCAAAACGCCGTCGGCACCGCTTTGAAACGCTCGAAGAATATAGTGAGGGGACACTCCGGCCGAACACATCACCCGAACGGGTCTGAGGGTCGCCGGGTAGCGAAATCGACTGACTCCCGCCAGGTCTGCGGCGCCATACGCACACCATGTGCACAAAAAGGCGACTATCTTCGGCTCAAAACGAGACTCTTTCATGGATTTTCCCCTCCCCTGCCAACACGTGGCCTTCCTTGGCGCACATCATTTCTTCACGCCGCCAAAGCCTGACGAATCTGGGCGTAAATCTGAGCGTGCGTAAAACCTTGAAGCGTCGCCGCCTCCGCCGGGCATGCCGCGGCACAGGCACCGCACCCCTTGCACAGGGCCGGAACCACTTCAGCAACCCTTTTCTCCGGGTGCACCTCAATAGCCCCAAAGGGGCAGACCCTGGGACAAATACCGCACCCTATGCATTTGTCAGGATCAATCCAGCTGACAACACCAGAAAGAACGATGCTGTCTCGGCTCAAAACCCTTAACGCCCGTGCCGCTGCCGCCTGTGCCTGCGCAACGGATTCTTCCACGGGTTTTGGATAATGAGCCATGCCGCACAGAAAGACTCCGTCCACGGCGAAATCTATGGGGCGAAGTTTTTGATGCGCTTCCAGAAACCATCCATCCCCGTCCATAGGAACCTTGAAAAGCTTGGCCAGTTCCGTGTCCCTATACGATTCGATTCCAGTGGCAAGGCACAGCACATCCACTTCAACCTCAATCGGTCGGCCTAAAATCGTATCCAGGACCTCAAGGCGGACACGGTCACCCACAGGAGCGACCTTCGGCTTTCCTGTCAATTGGTACCGGATAAAGAGCACGCCTTCTTGACGGGCTTTTTGATAGAGTTCCTCTCGGCGCCCGTAAGTCCTCATGTCTCGATAAAAGACGTAGATCTCCATATCCGGATTGAGCCGCTTCAAAGACAAGGCACTGCGCACGGTGTGAGTGCAGCAGACTTTGGAGCAATAAGGGCGGTCCGGTGTGCGCGAACCGACACATTGGATGAAGCCGACAGCTCGCGCATTCCTGAGGCGTGTCGAAGAATCTTTCAACAGAGCGTCCAATCCTAAGGAAGTGACCACTGCCGGATGCTCTCCGTACAGGTACTCCCGAGTAGAGGCTTCTCGAGCTCCGCTGGCGATCACCGCCACTCCGTGCTCCACATGGACATCCCGGCCGTTTTCTTGAATATGGCTTTTGAACTGCCCCACAAATCCTTCCACGTTCACCAAGGAAGCTTTTTTATGAATGACGATATTGGGATGGTTTTCTACGGAACGGATCAGGGATTCCACTAGAGGCGCCATGGGTTCTCCATTCCAGCCTTCATTGACTTTCAAAGCCCAACCGCCAAGTCGATCGGTTTTTTCCACCAGATGGACGGGAAACCCATGGTTCGCCAGCGTCAGAGCCGCCGTCATTCCTGCGATGCCTCCGCCGACAACCAGAGAGGATTTCGACACCGAAATATGCATTTCTTGAAGCGGCGAAAGCAGTCGAGCCTTGGCCACGGCCATGCGCACCATATCCTTGGCTTTGAGCGTAGCCGTGACCGGATCGTCGCTGTGGACCCAGGAATCCAGATTTCGAATATTGGCCATCTCCAGTAAAAACTTATTCAGCCCTGCTTGGATCAAGGTTTCTTGGAATAGACATTCATGAGTGCGTGGGGAACACGCCGCCACCACCACGCGATTGAGATTGCGTTCTCGAATCACTTCGGCCATGCGTTGTTGGCTGTCTTGGGAACATGTGAACAAGTTTTCTTCAGCATACACCACGCCCTCGAGCCCAGCTGCGTAACGGACGACTTCCGGAACGTCCACCACTCCTCCGATGTTGATGCCGCAACGACACACAAAGACACCGATACGAGGCCGCTCAAGCCTTACGTCCCGTTCCTTCGGTGGTTCTACGACACGGGTCATGGTATGGCGCACGGATGCCAAAGGAATCGTTGCTGCGGCCGCGGCGGCACTGGCTTCCATCACGGAAAGGGGAATATCCTTTGGTCCGTTAAACGCTCCGCAGACATAGATTCCCGGACGTGATGACGCCACCGGCATTCCCAGACTTGTTCTTGCAAAGCCGTTCCGGTCCAGGTCGATTCCCAGGCGCTGAGCCGTTTTGACGGCCTCTTCGCCTATTTTCAGCCCTACAGAAAGAACGATCAGATCGAACGTTTCCCGAATCACTTCTCCCTGTTCTGTAACGTAGTAAATCTCGAGATCTCCTCCGCTGCCGGGGACTTGTTCCACACTATGCACACGGCTGCGAATCAAACGCACACCATATTGTTCTTGGGCTCTCTGGGCATACCGATCAAAGTCCTTTCCTGGGGTGCGCATATCCATGAAGAAAATGGCCGTATCCAGGTCTTTTCCGATGTGTTCCTTGGCGATGACCGCTTCCTTGACGGCATACATGCAACAGACGGCCGAACAGTAAGCATGGTCGCAGTGATGAATGTCTCGAGAACCCACACACTGAAGCCACGCGATCTTTTTGGGTTCCTTGTGGTCCGAAGGCCGCACCACATGGCCCATGGTCGGCCCCGACGCCGAAAGCAGCCGCTCGAATTCCATGGCCGTCATGACGTTGGGCAATCGTTTGTAACCGTACGTGTCGTAAATGCTGGGATCAAAAGGTTCAAAACCGGGAGCCACAATCACGGCCCCAACCTGAAGTTCCTGAACATGTTCTTGATCCTCATGGACCACAGCGTCGGCCAAACAGGCATCCACACAGCGGTAACATTCCGAACATACGCCGCAGTCCAAGCATCTTTGAGCTTCCCGGCGTACCTGCTCTTCCGTGAATCCCAACTGCACTTCGTTAAAGTTTCCAAGGCGCTCCTTGGGGCTCAAGCGAGGCATGCGCTCTCGAGGTATCCGATCATAGCCTTCCGTCGGCACATTCTGGACCGCTTCCCAGCGCTTTTCTCGCCCTTGACGTAAATCTTCGCCGCGCAAAAACCGATCCATGGACACGGCGGCTTCCTTGCCGGCCGCAATGGCTTCAATGACCGTCCGTGGTCCCGTAACCGCATCACCTCCGGCAAAAATATCCGGATCGTCCGACTGCAAGGTCAGGGGATCCACCTTGATGGTTCGCCAATCACTCAAAGAGCAGGCACATTCCGGCGTGAGACACGACCAATCCGTCTCCTGCCCGATGGCGGCGATGACCGCGTCCACTTCCAGAATAAAATTGGACCCCTTCACTTCTACAGGCCGACGACGACCGCTCGCATCCGGTTCCCCAAGAGCCATCTTCACGCATTCGATGGCCTTGACCTTCCCGTTTTCCCCAATGATACGAACGGGATTGGTCAGGGTGAGAATCTCGATGCCTTCCTCATGGCATTCTTCAATCTCTTCCTCATTGGCAGGCATTTCCGCCAAACTGCGCCGATACACGATAAAAGGTTTCTTGGATCCCGTGCGCAGCGCCGTGCGGACACAGTCCATGGCCACATTGCCGCCGCCCACCACCGCCACGCGATCCCCAAGAAAGATTCGATTCCCCAGGTTCACTTCCCGCAAGAACTGAACCCCGGAATACACCCCTTCCAGATCTTCGCCTTCAATGCCCAGCTTCTTGCACTCATGGGCTCCGATGCCGATGAAAAACGCCTTGTAACCCTGCTCGCGCAACTGCCCGATGGTGAAGTCCTTCCCGATTTCCACTCCGGTTTTGAACTCCACCCCCATGTCACGAATCACCTGAATCTCCGCCTCGATGATATCCCGAGGCAGCCTATAGGCGGGAATACCTACCGTGAGCATCCCTCCCAGAACCGGAAGCTTCTCAAAGACCGTGACCCGGTAACCTTCCTGCGCCAAGTAATAGGCGCAGGTTAAACCCGCGGGGCCGGACCCGATAATGGCCACCTTTTCTTCCCGCTTTTGCTTGATTTCAGGAACAAACCGAGTTTCCGCCTTGAGATCCAAATCGGCGATGTAGCGCTTGATAAAGTCAATAGCCACCGGCTCATCCACTTTGCCCCGCATACAGGCGGTCTCACAGGGATGATGGCACACACGCCCGCAGATAGCCGGCAAAGGATTATCCTTCTTGATCAGCTCCAAGGCTTCCCGGTACCGCCCCTGGGCCGCCAAGGCCACATAACCTTGAACCGAAATATGGGCGGGACAGGTGGCCTTGCACGGAGAAGTCCCACGCTTTTCAATGGCAAAGGCTCCCGGAACCGCTTGAGGGTAAAGGCGATAGGCCGCCCGCCGCTCGCTTAAACCCATGTCGAATTCGTTTTTCAGGGTCACGGGACACACACGGGCACATTCTCCACAGCCCGTGCATTTTTCCAGGTCGATGAAACGAGGTTTTCGGCGAACCTTGACCCGAAAATTTCCAGGCTCCCCGCTCAGTTCTTCCACTTCACTCAGGGTCAAAACCTCAATGTTTAAATGCCGGCCGACCTCGACCAGTTTGGGAGAGATAATTCACATGGCACAGTCATTGGTAGGAAACGTCTTGTCCAACTGGGCCATCGCACCCCCGATGGACGACGCTTTTTCCAGCAGGTAGACGTAAAAACCCGTGTCAGCGATGTCGAGGGCGGCTTGCATGCCTGCAACGCCGCCGCCGATCACCAACACGGCACCTCGAACTTTTCCGTCTTCACCCTCGTGCCTCATCTTCATTCCTCCCATATCTGGGGGAGAAGCTACCAGATCTCCATTTCCAGTCGCTTGAGGAGGAAGAGCAGTTCTTTCTGGGTCAGTTCACCGATATGCTCGTGAATCCACCGAATGTCGCCCGACAAAATGGCGGCTTTAGCCTCCGCCGAAAGTGTGTAATCCTGCAGAGCCTGAGATCCATGTTCCACAAGGGCTTTCCAGAACGCATCATCATCGGCCGCTCTGTTCAGAACCCGCATGACCTCGCGTCGCTCGATAAGTCTGTCCACATGCTCGGTGACCTTTTCAACGGGAGCACGCAGCAGTGCATCCAGCTTTTCCTTTAAAGCTTCATAAACAGCTTGTTTGAATTCATCCTCCGTGAAAGGCTTCGGTAAATACTCCCGAACCCCGATTTTCATGGCCTCGACCGCAGATTCTACGGAAGCATAACCTGTGATGACGATCACCTCCGTTTGAGGTTTGATCGACTTGACATGGCGGATTACATCCATGCCGTTCATGTCAGGGAGTTTCAGGTCGGCCACCAAAAGGTCAAAGGCTTTATCGTAGCATTTCTCCAAGGCAGTCTGACCCGTCATGGCCCAATCCACGTCGTAGCCTTCCTCCTCCAAAACCATGCGCAATCCCTTCGCCACATAAACCTCATCCTCCATCAGAAGGATATGCGGCGAAACCCTCGTGTCTTCCCGGACCAATTCTTCAACGGCGATCATGATCCTTCCTCCTTTCCCCTTGAATCCTTTCTTTGACTTCATTCCCCGTGTCCTTATCCGACCGACATGGGGGCAAGATTCATGCCCGAGGGAAGAAAGAAGAAAGGTCCCCTCAAATCCTTCTTAAAACGAGAAAATGCGTGCCGCTGCGCTTTTTGTTGCATCCCCGTTGTCCTTTGAAGGGCGCTTCGGTGTATGAGCCGTGATACGCGAAGAGGGGGTCCGCGCGGGAAAGTGCTTGATCTCTGCTGCTGAAATCAGCGTATATCGAAAGATACAGTGGATAGTTCCGAGGATCGATTCGTGTGCGCTTGAAGTCGAATCTTGTGTTTCTTCAGAAGCACCGAAAGATTGGATCGTTTCATGCCGATCTTTTGAGCCGCTTTACTGATGTTTCCTCCGGATTCCTCCAGAACTTTTTTCAAAAAGGCTTTTTCGATGCGTGCATAGGTTTCTTCCAGAAGCCGCTTTTTCATTTTTTTCAGATCATCCATGGTTTGAGGCAAACTTTCAACACCCCAACGTCCCGCCCCATGAATGTGATCCATCAGGTCCCACACATGAACAATCGGTTGATCCGCCATGATGACCAGACGTTCAACCACGTTTTTCAATTGCCGCACATTTCCCGGCCAAGGATGTTCCTTCAAAGCTTCCAGAGCATCTTCGGTAAATCCGTCGATTTTTTTTCCTGTTTTTCGGCAAAAGAGACGCAAGAAGTGATAAGCCAATCGAGGAATATCGTCTTTTCGTTCCCGCAGGGGCGGTAGCACAATGGGAAAAACGTTAAGCCTGTAGAAAAGGTCTTCGCGGAAGGTTCCTTCTTGGGTCATGGCTTTGAGGTCCCGGTTGGTGGCACAAATCACCCTGGTGTCCGTTGTCTTGAAGACGGTCGCCCCAACCGGCTTGTACTCCCGAACCTCCAGAACCCTTAAAAGCTTCCCCTGCGTTTCCAAGCTCAAGTTGGCGATATCGTCCAGAAACAGGGTGCCTCCATGAGCGGCTTCAAAAATACCCTTTTTGTCCTGAATAGCCCCTGTAAACGCCCCTTTCACGTGCCCAAAAAGTTCACTTTCCAGGAGCGTGGAAGACAAGGTGCTACAATCGACGGCAATAAACGGGCGGGTCGCTCTAGGGCTGTGGGCATGGATGGCACGGGCGAAGAGTTCTTTGCCCGTGCCGTGTTCCCCGCAAATGAGCACGGTGGTGTCCGTGGGAGCCACCCGCGCAACCTGATCGAAAACTTTAAGCATGGCAGGATCTTCACCGATAATATTGGCAAAACTGAAGCGATCCGCTATTTCTTTGCGCAGCCTTGCATTCTCTTCCACGAGTTTTCTTTTCTCGATGGCCCTTTCCACGCTCAGCACCAATTGATCTTCAAGAAAAGGTTTGCATAGGTAATCAAAAGCTCCAAGTTTCATGGCTTTGACGGCATTTTCCACCGTGGCATAGCCGGTCATGACGATGAAACATTCTCTTCGATTGTGCTTCTTCGCTTGTTGGAGAATCTCCATTCCTTCCCCATCGGGCAAACGAAGATCGAGGAGCACCACATCAAAGCTTTCCGCCGCAAGGGTTTCCTGGCCGCACCTTGCCGTGGAGCACACACGCACCTCATAGCCTCGTTCGCTCAGAACCATGCGACACCCTTCGCCAAGTCGCATCTCATCTTCGATAATCAGAATACGGCCCTTTTCCATAAACGGCTCCGTGCGCGCCTTCTACGAGCCATCGCTTCTGTGGAACGGAAGTTCGACGATGAAGCGGCTGCCTTGGCCGGGCTGGCTTTCCACCTTTATGATTCCTCCATGGTTGGAGACAATTCCATAAGAGACGGCCAATCCCAAGCCCGTGCCCTTCGGTTTCGTGGAAAAGAAAGGTTCAAAGATTTTCTCTCGAAGCTCCGGTGCCATTCCACACCCGGTATCCTCCACCGCAAGAAACTGAGCTTGCCCGTCTTCACACCATCCCGTGGTGACCGAAATTTTTCCCCCGCTTCCGATGGCTTCGACGGCATTCAGCAAAAGGTTGACGACCACCTGCTGTATTTGATTCACATCAAGCATCAGTTCCGGAAGGTTGGTATTCAATTTTTTTTCCACATGGATTTGATGCAATCGGCATTCATTTTCCAAAAGAGACAAAGCTCTTTCCACCAAGACGTTGAGCTTTGCTCTAACCTTGCTAGGCGCTCTGTCCCTGGCAAACTCGAGAAGATCCTGAATGATGCTTCGACACCGAATGGTCTCACTGATAATGATTTCCAAAGCCTCCTTGACAGGCTTAAGGTCACCGACCCTTTTCATGGCGTTGCTGCTGTAGAGCAGTATACTGGACAACGGATTGTTAATCTCATGGGCAATGCCGGCGGCCATGCGTCCTAACGCAGAGAGTTTTTCCGTCTGGAGAGCCAGACGTTCATATCGGCTTTCTTGCTCTTCAAAAAGTCGTGCTTTATCGATGGCACAGGCGCAAAGCTGCGCCACGGAGACGAGAAAATCCAACTCCTTTTCCGAAAATGTTCGCTTTTCTGAAAAAAGAACTCGAAGCACTCCCACCACATCTTCCCGAAGGATCAATGGTGCATCCAGCATCATAACGATGCCTTCATCGATAGCTTCTTGAGGATACTGAACCCGAGGATCGTTGAGAATATCATCAATAATAATGACCTTCTTTTTTCTACATAGTTCAGTAATCATTTTTCGGCTGGAAACATGCCCTTTAGTCAGGTATTTTTCACTCAGGCCGTACGCCGCATAGAGGTCCATTTGTTCGGTTTGAAGGTTCACGATTCGAAGAATGGCCCCTTTGGCTTTAAAGATGTCTGCAATCCGTTCTACTGCAAAGGCCATGACATCATTGACATTTGTCGCGGCGTGGACCACCGCCGCGAGATCACGAAAGGATTCGAAAAATGTTTCCGACGTAAGCGTTACTCCCATGTTCGAGGCTCCATTTTATGGGCCATAAAAGGCTTCAGCTTTTCGACCCGTTCAAGTTCACAGATCTCGTGGATTGTTGTGCCCGCAAAAACAGAGCTGATAGAGCAGGAGAACACCGGTCGAAGCGCACGTGGAATGGTCGGTGTTATGAGACTCCGGCGCCCAAACATTCAACTGTTCAACACGCTTTTGTGTTAAAGGATTTTAAACATCAGAAAAACCTAAGGTCAACATGCAGGCTTTAAGTTGATCCAACATTTGAAGTGGCATGTGTGCGATCACTCGAAGTGTTATGGGTTTTGCTAAGCGGGCGTCCATTTTTCTGGTTTAGAGTTCCCTGGGGCGGACAGAGGAGTCCGCCCCTACGGGTTACGGCAATTTTTCTTGGTCTTTCGGATGAAAGACTTTCCTGGAGCAGAGACGTGAATCCGCCCTTTAGGGGAGTTTTTCCTATGGGGGATGAATTAAGGGGCAGGCCCATGGGTCCGGCCCTGGCGGGTGAGGCGACTTTTCTTGGTCCTTTGGGTGAGATACTACCCTCGCGCGGACACATGCGTGTGTTCCCACGGGGGTTGATCTCACCGTGGGCGTCACATCGAAATCCGCTAAATCAGCGAATTTTCACTTTTCGAATGGGCATGGAAACGTCGGTTGATCCCGTTTTCAAGGGGCTTTTAAGGTGTCTGAAGAAAGCCCTTTAGAAAACGGGCGACCTCTTCCTTTGAGGGAAATTCCATGTGAACGAGAGCCTTTCCTTCCAGGGCGGCACGAAACCGTTCGCCGAAAAGCTGGCGTCTTGGGCCGCGAAAGATCACCCCGGTAACAAAGCGACCGTCCGCTTCGCAAAGCAGTCTAAGGGCCGCTGCCTTATCTGTCGGGTCATGGTCTGGAGCCACAGGGCGTAGCCTCTCCCTGTACCAACTGACCGGATAACGTCCCCATGTGATGCATGGCTGAATCACTTCCACCACGGAAAGACCCGGACACCGAATGGCTTTCACCAGCAAGTCCTTGAGTTGATCCGGATCCGCCGCAAACCCTCTGGCCACAAAAGCGGCGTCGTGCAACACGGCCACTGCCGGCATGTTCAGCGGCCAAGCTTCCACGCCGTGCACCTGAAGGCTTCGCACCTCGCCCGGAGGTGTGGTGGGTGAAGCTTGCCCCTTGGTCAGCGCATAGATCTCGTTGTTATGCACCACGACCGTGATATTGGGATTGCGTCGCAAGGCATGAAGGAAATGATTGCCACCCTCCCCGTAGCAGTCTCCTTCACCGGTGGTCACTACCGTGATCAGTTCCGGGTTTGCGGCATGGATTCCCAAAGCCACCGGGATGGCTCGACCATGAAGCCCGTTAAAGAAATGGCATTGGACATAATGGGGAAGCTTGGCCGCCTGCCCGATGCCTGAAACGAGGCATACCTGGTGAGGTTCCAGCTGCAAGTCCAAGAAAGCCTTTTTGACGGCGGTCAGAATACCGAAATTGGGGCATCCTGGACACCATTGAATTTCCACGTCGTCCTTAAAGGGATCAAACCTGTTCATGGTAGGCCCTTTCAATATATTGCGCGGTGAGAGGCAATCCGTCGCTTCGAAGAATGTGACCGGAAAAGCTGATACCGAAACCCTGTCTTAACAGGGAAGCCAGTTGAGCCGTGGCGTTGTTTTCCACCGTCCAAAGCCGGACTCCTTGGGGGAAAGACACGGGCGCCAAGGGCCATAGTTCGGTCCAGTGAAGCATCCCCACCGAAATACCTTCCTTTCGAAGCGTGTCTACGGCTTCCACAACCGCGCCTCGCGCGGATCCCCAGGAACAGAAAATTTCTTGAGCGTCTTCCACGCGATAGGCTTCAGAAGGTTCCATGACTCGACGCAAGTGCTCCATTTTTCGGAGTCTTTTCCCGACCATCATGGGAACTGTTTGGGCGAGATCTTCGGTAATATGCCCCCATTCGTCATGTTCGTCGCTGTCCGCCGAGACCAAATGGGGGCCGAACCCTGGAACGAGTCGAGGGGAAATACCGTCCTCTGTGACGGCGTAGCGTTGATAGCTTGTTAGGGTTTTCGGGTTGGCAAGAAAAGATTCCGGCTTACTTCGATCAATTTCAAAGTCCGTTATGGAAAAGCGCGAATCGGCCAGAAATTGATCGCTCATGACGATCACCGGAATCTGAAACCTATCGGCCAGGTTAAAAGCTCTTACCATTTTATGAAAGGCGTCCTTAGGATCCGCCGGGGCCAACACCGCCTTGGCAAATTCTCCATGACCGGCATGAACGGCAAATAACAGATCCCCTTGAGCGGTTCGAGTGGGAAGTCCCGTGGCTGGCCCCGGTCTTTGCGCCAAAACAATCACCACCGGCACTTCCACCATGCCGGAAAGACTGATGCCTTCCACCATTAGAGCGAATCCTCCCCCGGATGTGGCTGTCATGGCCCGCACGCCGGCAAAACTGGCTCCAAGCGCCATGTTGATGGCCGCGATTTCATCTTCGGCCTGTTCGCAAAAAATGCCCAGCTCTAGAGATCGTTTGGCCAGAAAGGTGATCACACCGGTAGCCGGCGTCATGGGATATCCGGCGATGAAACGACATCCCGCCCTCACCGCTCCCATGGGAAGAGCTTCATTGCCCGTCACCAGATAAAAAGAGGCATCTCTTTTGGGAAAGGACCAGGGGCAGACATTTAGGCAGGCGCTCTGAGCCGTAGCATAACCCAACCGGGCCGCCTTTTGGTTGGCTTCCACCACTTCCGAACCCTTGGCGCCGAACTCCCGAGACAGAACCCCTTCCAGCGCCTCCTCTTCCATGCCCAAGACTCCCGCCAAGGCTCCCACAGCGATGGTGTTGGCATAGATGGTCCGCCCCAGTTGTTCCTTGGCCATGGTTTTCCAAGGCATGACCATGGCATTGTCTTCGTAAGCTTCTTCCGCCAGTAAAATACCGCCTTTTTTCAGTCGTCCCGCGTTTTTTTCATAGGCCCCTTTGTTAAGGCACAGGAGAATGTCCGCTTCCATCGTCGGGGCGTTGCACGGGGTTTCTCGAACCCGTAAGGAATACGTGTTTTGTCCGCCTCGAATCCGGGATTCATACTCCTGCCAGGCAAAGACGGCATAACCATGAGCGGAGACCGCCTGGGCCAGCACGTCCCCGATGGTTTGAACCCCTTCCCCGGCGCTACCAGCCACCACAATGGTGCAATCGTTCATGATTCACTCCTGAGGTATCGAAAAGGTCGATTTTCGGCTTGACCAGACTTTCTTTTTTTTCACTCTTCACGTCAAGGCTCATCGTACCAGGATGTGCCGGAAAAGCTTTGGTCTCAACCACTCTTTGAAATCCACTTTGGTACACGGACGGGAAGGCAAGACAAATCCGGTCTATAGGGTTGCCGCCGCAGAGAGTGTCCAAAAGTCGCTGTTTTCCGGGAGCGTGGGCGTCCCGCATGCATGAGGAGCCTGGTGGGAATCGATCGTTCGAGGAAGCCATGGTCTTTTTTCTCTACCGGCCAAGCCTGAAGGTTTCTTTTGACACCCCATCTGTTTGGGCGGACCTGTGTGTCCGCCCCAAAGGGTTCGGCGTGTCTAAACGGCCTGGGGGCGGACACATGGGGCCGCTTCTACGAGAGTGACCGACAATTTATCTTTGGAAACGGGGAAGTTCCGCGTACATAAACGCCCGGTCAGAGGCTCGAGCTTCCAGGAAAACAAACGTCTTGCGGCGTAAGGGCGAGGCGGCGCCTGCCCCTGCCTTCAAAAGCCATCAAGAGACGTAGGTATCTCAAACTCTCGAGAAGGCTTCCAGAAACAGACCCAGTTTCACACATGTAAGGGCGAGGCAATGGCTCACTTTTACCGTGTGGCATCCGATGCATCACATTTCCGCGTTTTTCGATGAGCTCTTAGCCGACTCTTTTGAGGAATCGTCAAAAGATGCTAAAGGTTTCCCTGGAGGTTGAGGGGGCGAGTCGGCATGTAAAACCGGCACGTGATTGTAAGGGCTTTCTTACTTCAATCTAAGCGAACTGAACATTTGAGGGTTCATGGGAGGCGCGGCATGGATGTTTATCACGGTGCCTTTTTCGGGGTCGGATTTCTGCTGGGTGGATTGATCTTCTGGTTTGTAGGGACGGCTCAGACACGAAAGTCTTTCAAGGTGTCCTTGGAAGCGCTGGAACAAAGGGCCCAGCAAGCGGAAAATCGAGTTGCCTTGCTGGAAGGCTCCGCAGTGGAACTTCGCGCTCAGGGCCAAAAGCTTCAAGAGGAGGCAACGGTGCTTCAAAAGGAACTAACGGCTGAACGTACGGCACGGGTTCAAGCAGAAACCCAGCTGGCCGAAACCCAGCGACGTCTGGAGGAAGAAAAAGCTCTTCTTGCCGAAGCCAAAATGCAGCTTACAGACACCTTCAAATCCCTGGCAGGGGATACGCTGCAGCACAGTTCTCGAGCTTTTCTGCAGCTGGCTAAAGAGACTTTGGAAAAGGTTTTGGCTGAGGCACGGGGAGATTTCGGGCAACGTCAAGAGGCCATTCAGGGTTTGGTAAAGCCGCTTGGAGATGTGCTGGTGAAATTTGAAGAACAGCTTCGATCCATTGAAAAAGATCGCCTGGAGGCATATTCGGGTCTTTTAAAACATCTCAAGCTCCTGTCCGAAGGGCATCAGAGCTTGCAAAAGGAGACTGCCAACCTTGTCAACGCCTTACGTAAGCCTCATGTGGTGGGTCGATGGGGGGAAGTGACTCTACGTCGTGCGGTGGAATTGGCCGGTCTTACCAAAGAGTGCGATTTTTCAGAGCAAGTGAGTGCCGGCGGTGAAGAGGGGCGCCTGAGGCCGGATCTCATAGTCCATTTGCCCTCAGGTCGAGACATCATCGTGGATGCCAAAGTCTCTCTGGAAGCTTACCTGGATGCCGTAGCTGCCGACAATCCTGACAAACAGCAGGAGGCCCTCAAGAGGCACGCCGCTCAGATACGGAGTCACATAAACACTTTAGCCGACAAGCGCTATTGGAAACAGTTTGATCAAGCTCCGGAATTTGTCGTCATGTTCATTTCGGGAGAGGCGTTTTTCAGTGCTGCGGTAAGTGTTGATGGAAACCTTATGGAGGAAGCTTTGACCAAAAAGGTGATTCCAGCCACACCGACCACACTCATCGCTTTACTGAGATCCGTCGCTTATGGATGGCGCCAGGAAAAAATGGCTAGAAACGCTCAAGCAATCTGTGAACTTGGCAAGCAGCTCTACGAACGCATCAAGACTTTCGCGGACCGTCTGGACGATGTGGGCCGTAACCTAGAAAGAGCAAACAAAGCCTACAACGCCGCCGTCGGATCCTATGAAAGCCGTGTCCTGCCTACAGCGCGAAGGTTACAGGAATTGGGCGCAGCGGCAGAAGCGCCGCTGCCCGACCTTCGTCATGTTCAAGAGGTTCCTCGATCCCTCATAGCTTCCTGGGAAATCGACGAAACATAAGGCAGTAGACGGGTGCGCCACCATGCCTAACTTTTTTGGACGTATCCGGCGGCAAAAGCTGCCGCGATACCCAAGGAGATTTCTATGAGTGCGAAGGAAAGCCGAAGAAGGTGCCCGATCACAGCGGGAATGACCGGCAACCCAAGCCGGATGGTGGAGGGGTGCACGCATGCTCCATAAGAGGACCTTGGTTTCGAAGTGACTTTCAATGCCCGGTTTCGATAGGGCTCACGGGGTCTCACAAGGGTAAAACCACAATTTGCAACGCCAGAGGGGGTCGTCTTCCAGAAAAGCGTGCGTTATGATCCATGGTAAATTTCGGCTTGAAACGGTGAAAGGACAGCCTTGGTCAGCACCACGAAAGAGACGCCGATGGAGGTGAACCATGATGATTCAGATCCGAGAGGGAATGAGTCGCCGCACGTTTGTTCAGGGTGTCACGCTGGGAGCCGCCCTGCTGGCTATGCCGGGTGCGATCAGGCCCGTTATGGCCCAGGCGGGCGGTAAGGGTTCGGCTTGGGACGTGCCTCCTTTGCCGTATGAGGAATGCGCCCTGGAACCCTATCTTTCCGCCAAAACCCTGTCTTTTCATTTCGGGAAACATCATCAAGGCTATGCCTCGAAGCTCAAGGAATTGGTGCAAGGAACCCCTTTTGCGGCCATGAGCCTGGAAGACATCATAAAAACCACGGCGGGCCAAGCGAATCATCAGGCCATCTTTAACAATGCGGCCCAAGTCTGGAACCATACCTTTTACTGGCGAAGCATGAAGCCTAAGGGTGGGGGAGAACCCGAAGTGGCTTTGATGCAAAGGTTTATTAAGGATTTCGGAAGTTTTCAGGCATTTAAAGAACAGCTTCGCACCGCCGCTTTGGGGGTGTTCGGCAGCGGCTGGGCATGGCTTGTGGAGGATGGCGGCGTTCTGAAGATTGTCCAAACTTCCAACGCGGACACCCCCATCGCTCACGGGCAAAAGCCCTTGCTCACCATCGATGTTTGGGAACATGCCTATTACCTGGATTACCAAAACCGTCGAACGGACTATGTTCAGGCCTTTCTGGAACACTTGGTGGACTGGTCCTTTGTGGAAAAAAACCTCACTTCCGCTTGATGGACTTTAGACCCGAACCTTTGGGATCCCAAAAAAGAGCCGCTGCGGCACGGTCGATTCCGCCAACACAAAGAGAACTCGAAACGAAGAAGCCTACGTGGACAAGGCTTGGGTATTGGAACACCCAAGCCTTGAGTAGGGATAGGTTGAGGTTCATGGTTTAACGGCTATGCCTGACCGCCAGACTCCATGCGTCGGCTTGACATCAATCGATCGGGACTTCATAGTGGTTGCCATCGAGCACGAAAGGGCCTCGAGGCCTTGGTTGAGGAAAGTGACGATCTTTTTGAGGCCAACGTGGACACATCAAGCCGAAGAAATTCGTGGGGGACTTTGAGGAGGGATGATACATGCTGAAGGCGGCCTTTGTGGTGGCACGGGATATTCCCGATTTGTGGTATCAGCTTGTGCGCAAGGCTGTGGAAGAAGGCCGCGAGTACAAGGTCGAAAGGGGAAGTACACCCACGAAGCGTTGGGAACTGGATTTCGTTTCCGCTCAGATCACGCACCCGGGGACACGCCCTCTGGAACCCGATATTCCACCCGGGCTGGGAATTCCCAACCCTGTGGAACCGGGCTATGCGGAGAAGTATCTTCCTTACTACATGACGGATGTGGCCCAGCCCGGAGAACATTACACGTACGGGCAGGATTTGGCGTGGCAGATCGAATGGGTTATCGATTACTACCGTAAAAACGGGCCGGGCACCAAGCACTGTTACATGACCGTGGGACGTCCCGAAAGCCTGTTCTTTTATGACGAATCCGTGGACTACGAAGAAGTGATACGCGTGGCCGACCGAGCTACGGGAAAGGTCCTGAGCACGCGTAGAATTTCCAACGAATTCAACAGAAAGGAACCTGGAACAACCCAATGCCTACGAGGTGTGGACACGGCCATAAAATACGGCAAGCTGCATTTCAGCCTTCATTTTCGCAGCTGGAACCTGTGGAACGGACTTCCGGCCAATCTAGCCTGCCTGCAGTTGGTCAAAGAATACATGGCCCAGCAAATCGGCGTCGAAGACGGTGAGATGTTCGTCACGTGCCTGAAACTGGGCCTGGCGGAAGCCTACTTTGACCTGGCGCGGCTGCGCCTTTACCTCAACACGCCTCGAGAAACGTCTTAACCCAGCCGCACCGCCGTGCCGCTGACACTCACCATGAGCATGCCGTTTTTTTCGCCAAGCACCTCATAATCGATGTCGACCCCGACAACCGCGTCCGCCCCTAAACTCAGAGCGGATGCCTTCAACTCTTCAAAGGCCGTCTCACGCGCCTTGCGCAATTCTTTTTCGTAAGCCGCCGACCGTCCACCTACGATGTCGCGAATACCGGCGAAAAAATCCCGAAAAACGTTGGCCCCCATGATGGCTTCGCCCGTAACGATGCCTAGATAGGCCGTGATCTTGCGCCCTTCCACATTGGGAGTCGTGGTGAGAATCATGGGAAAAACCTCCGTTCGATTGGGGTTGCTCTGCCTGTCTTTCTTGGTTATTTTGCTTCGTAGAAAATCGAGTTGAGGAAGACAAGAGGTTTTCGATTTCTGAACAAAGATTCTTGGGGTGAGAGGGAAAAAGTAGAAACATGAATCGGAAGGGCATACTTATTCTGTGCGTTTTGTTTGTCTTGGGTTTTTTCCTATGGAACCTTTGGGCTGATGTGGCGGAAGCGGCACGGTTCGGGGGAGGAAAATCTTTCGGAAGCCGTCCCAGTTATCAGCGGAGTGCTCCAGCGCCTTCCACGCCTTACGGCACCCCCAAAAGGGATAGCGGATTAACCAGCCGTGAAACCGTGCCTGGATCGCCTCTAGGATCGGCGGGCCGTTCCTGGGGAGGGATGCTGGGAGGCCTCCTTTTGGGAGGGCTTATTGGATCCCTTCTCTTCGGTGGAGCTCATGCCTGGGGTGGGCCTAGTCTTTTGGATCTTCTTGTGATCGGCGGCGGGCTGTTTCTTCTGTTTCGGTTTTTGAAAGCGAGGCGCCTGGCGACGTCATCGGCTACAGGTTTTAACCTATCCGGCTCACCCACATGGCCCGGCGCCGGAACGACTTCAGAAGCCGAGGAAAACGAAGACTTTATGCGCAAGACGGAACCGAGCCCGGCAGGGCGGGCGTTTCCCGAAGATTTTGATACTCAGGGGTTTATAGAAAAAGCCAAAAACCTTTATGTGCAGCTGCAGGAAGCCTGGGATCGGAGGGACCTCAAGACCATTCGGTCTTTGGTTTCGCCCGAAGTTTTTGAAGAAATTCAGCGTCAAGCCCAGGAGGACCCTCAGCCGAGCCACACACACCTTTTGTGGATTCAACCTGAGCTCTTGGAGGTTCGGGATATGGACGGCCATACGGTGGCTTCGGTGCTCTTTGACGTGATGATGAGGGAAACGGACGAGGAAATGGCCAAACAGGTTCGTGAGTTGTGGCACTTTCGGCGCCAGGGGACTCCGGATGCCTGGATTGTGGAAGGATTGCAGCAGGTGGCCGGGTAGTTCTCCGTTTGTCGTTCGATTTCGATTCTCAGTAAGCCTAAAAAGGCCCTCGGCATGGCTCGGTGCCGAGGGCTTTTTGCGTGATGAAAAATTTGTTTTCCTTCCCGTTGTCCTCGCACTAGGCAGGACATGACCCTCTCTGCTATAGTCTCCCGCCGAACTTCGGGCCTTCGGCCTGTTTCTTCAGTATTGCTTACATATCTTTCAACCCAGGATCGGAAAGGAGGTTTTCCCATGCCCAGAAGACAGGACATTCACAAGGTGTTGATTATCGGGTCGGGACCCATTGTCATCGGTCAAGCGTGCGAATTTGACTATTCGGGAACCCAGGCCTGTAAAGCCTTACGGAAGCTTGGTTACGAGATCGTGTTAGTGAATTCCAATCCCGCCACCATCATGACGGACCCAGGTATGGCTGATGTGACCTACCTGGAACCGCTTACGGTGGAATATCTGGAAAAGATTATTGCCAAGGAACGACCCGATGCGGTTCTGCCCAACCTAGGCGGTCAGACGGGTTTGAACCTCACGGCTCAGCTTCATCGACAGGGTATTCTGGATCGTTACGGAGTGCGCATCATCGGTGTGCAGGCTGATGCCATTGAACGTGGAGAAGACCGAATCGCCTTTAAGGAAACCATGAATCGTTTGGGGATTGAAATGCCTCGAAGCCGACCGGCGTTCAGTGTGCAGGAGGCGGAAGAGATCGCATCTGAATTAGGCTATCCGGTGGTCATTCGACCGGCCTACACCTTGGGCGGCACTGGAGGCGGCTTGGTCTACAATGTGGAAGAATTGCGTACCGTGGCCGGCCGTGGACTCGCCGCCAGTATGGTCGGGCAGATTCTTGTGGAAGAATCGGTGTTGGGCTGGGAGGAACTGGAGCTGGAAGTGGTCCGTGACAGCAAGGGTCAGTGCATCACCGTGTGTTTTATTGAAAATGTGGACGCCATGGGCGTGCATACGGGCGATTCCTTTTGCACGGCCCCCATGCTGACCATTGACCCGGCCCTGCAGAGACGCTTGCAGGAGGCAAGCTATGCCATTGTGCAAGCCATCGAAGTGATCGGTGGCACCAATATTCAATTTGCGCACGACCCTAAGACGGGCCGCGTGGTGGTCATCGAAATCAACCCGAGAACATCCAGATCATCGGCACTGGCGTCCAAAGCCACCGGATTTCCTATCGCCCTGATTTCGGCCATGTTGGCCGCCGGGGTCACTTTGGACGAAATTCCCTACTGGAAGGAAGGCACTCTGGAAAAATACGCCCCCTGGGGGGATTACGTCGTGGTCAAGTTTGCTCGATGGGCCTTTGAAAAGTTCCCTGGATCCTTGGACAAACTGGGGACTCAGATGCGGGCCGTGGGCGAAGTGATGAGTATCGGCAAGAATTTCAAGGAAGCTTTTCAGAAAGCGGTGCGATCTCTGGAAATCGGCCGTTATGGTCTGGGATTTGCTCGAGACTTTCATACCAAGACCCTGGAAGAACTCCTGGCCATGCTAGGGGAACCCAGCAGCGAAAGATATTTCCTTATCTACGAAGCTTTGCGCCGAGGGGCGGACATTCAAACCCTTTATGAAAAGACCCATGTCAAACCCTATTTTCTGGAACAGATTCGGGAATTGGTGCTTTTGGAAGAAGAGATCCTTTCCTATCGAGGAAAGGACCTTCCGGCAGAGCTGCTACGCCGCGCCAAACAGGACGGCTTCAGTGATCGTTACCTGGCAAAGCTCTTGAACATTCCCGAAACGACTATTCGAGCACGACGCAAAGAATTGGGGATCGTTCAGGGTTGGCAGATTCTTCCCGTAAGCGGCGTGGAAAACGCCGCATATTACTATTCCACGTACAACGCGCCCGATCAGGTCCAAACCAGTGACCGGCCTAAGGTCATGGTGCTTGGAGGAGGCCCCAACCGCATCGGCCAGGGTATTGAGTTCGACTACTGTTGTGTCCATGCGGCCTTTGCTCTGCGGGATTTGGGTTATGAAACCATCATGGTCAACTGCAATCCCGAAACGGTCTCCACGGATTATGACACCTCGGACAAGTTGTACTTTGAACCTGTCACCGTTGAAGACGTGCTGGCCATTTATGAAAAGGAAAAACCCATCGGGGTTGTGGTTCAGTTTGGTGGACAAACACCGCTCAATATCGCTCGAGAGCTGGCCGAAGCGGGCGTGAACATTTTGGGGACGTCTCCCGAGGCCATCGACTTGGCGGAAGATCGAGACCGTTTTCGAAAGCGTATGGAAACCCTAGGTATTCCCATGCCGGAGTCGGGCATGGCCGCCACCTTGGAAGAAGCCTTGGAAGTCGCCAAACGTATCGGATACCCTCTGATGGTTCGGCCGTCCTATGTGTTGGGAGGGCGAGGTATGGAAGTGGTCTACGATGAGGAGATGCTTCGCGAATACGTGTTGGCGGCCGTGGGGGTAACACCGGATCGCCCCATCCTCATCGATCGTTTTTTGGAAGACGCCATCGAGGCGGAAGCCGACGCCCTTGCCGATGGAAAAGACGCCTTTGTGCCGGCGGTTATGGAACATATTGAAAGGGCCGGCATTCATTCCGGAGATTCCGCGTGCGTCATTCCTCCTATCAGCATTCCCACTCGTCATGTGGAAACCATTCGAGAATACACCCGACGCATCGCCATTGAGCTCAATGTCGTCGGGCTTATGAACATTCAGTACGCCATCGCCAAAGACAAGGTTTACGTGTTGGAAGCCAACCCTCGTGCCTCCCGAACGGTGCCTTTGGTGTCCAAGGTGTGTAACGTTCCCATGGCCCGCCTGGCGACACAGATTATGCTGGGCAAATCCTTGGCGGAATTGGGCCTTTCTTCGACGCGCATCCTGACCCATTTCGGGGTTAAAGAATCCGTCTTTCCTTTCAACATGTTTCCGGAAGTGGATCCAGTGCTGGGCCCCGAAATGCGCTCGACGGGCGAAGTGTTGGGTTTGGCGGAATCCTTTGGGCTGGCCTTTTTTAAAGCGGAGGATGCGGCGATGCAACGCTTGCCTGAAGACGGCTGTGTGCTCTTTACCGTCACCGATAAAGACAAGCCGGCCGCCTTGGAAGTGGCCAAGAGATTTCATCAGATGGGGTTCCGTATTCGCGCCACACGCGGCACTTATCGCTTCTTTAAGGAAAACGGGCTCCCCTGCGAACCAATCGACAAAATGCACGAAGGACGTCCTAACATCGTGGATGCCGTGAAAAACGGTGAAATTCAGCTGGTTGTCAACACACCCAGCGGACGACGCAGTGAACATGACGATTCTTACATTCGCAAGGCCGCCGTGAAATTCAAGGTGCCGTATATCACGACCATTGCGGCGGCCGAAGCGGCGGCACGAGGAATCGAGGCGTGGCGCCGTGGACACGGTGAGGTGAAATCGCTTCAGGAATACCATGCGGCCATTCGATGATCCTTGAGCCGGTCTTAGGCTGAACACGCACGGAGACGGGACATGGAAGGTGTTTTTCGAGTGGGGCTTAAGAGGTACGAGGAGCCCTGTCGTTCGGTGGTCGAGGTGGTGGAAGCAGCCGGAGGTTTTGGTTCCGTAGGGGCGGCGACCCGTGCTTTTGTGAAACCGAACGTGGTTTGTTGGACTTCGGCAACGCCCTTTCCCAAATGGGGTGTGATCACCACGAGTCGGGTTGTGGAAGACGTGGTGCGCTGCCTCAAGGACGCGGGTGTCGGTACCATCGTCCTGGGGGAAGGACTCGTGAATTTAAACCCCAAAGACAAAGGCTTGGCGGAAAGAGCCTTCCGTGCTTTGGGCTATGAGACGCTGGCGCGGCGTTACGGAATCCAGGTGGTGGATGTGTTTCAAAGACCGTTTCGTAAGGTGTCTGTCGGCGACGGTGTGGAACTGGCCTTCAATGTGGACGCTTTGGAAAGCGATCTCATTGTGAACCTTCCCGTGCTCAAAACCCATGCCCAGACCGTGGTAAGTCTGGGGATCAAGAACCTGAAAGGGCTCATCGATTTGGCCTCGCGCAAGCGCTGCCACAGCCCGAATCCCGAGTGGAACCTTCATCGCATGGTCGCCGCTTTGCCCAAAGGCCTTCCTCCCGTTTTTACCGTCATCGACGGTATCTACAGCAACGAACGAGGGCCGGGCTTTGATGGCACGGCCCATCGCATGAATGTTCTCGTGGCTTCTCGGGATTTGCTTTCGGCGGACCTGGTGGGGGCGGCTCTGTTGGGATATGAGGCTCACCAGGTTCCGCACCTGGAGTGGGCGACGAAAGAGGCCGGCCGACCGGGGGATCTTTCCGACGTTATGGTGTGCGGAGAATCCCTGGAATCTTTACGACACCCTCACGCCTACGCCTTTGAATATACTCCGGACGGATCCCTGCCCAAGGTCATGGCCGGTTTCGGGATTCAAGGCATAACCTATCGCAAATACGATGAGACCTTGTGTACCTATTGTTCGTTTCTGAACGGACTGATACTCACGGCGGTGGCTCGAGCCTGGCAAGGGACCCCTTGGGACGATGTGGAGGTGCTCACCGGCAAAGCCATGGATCCCACACCGGGGAAAAAGCATACCATTTTGCTTGGTCGATGCATGACGAAACGGCATCGGAACAACCGGGCCATGGTCCATGCCCTGCCCGTACCGGGATGTCCTCCGGAACCTGCGGCGATCGCCCACGCCTTCCATGAAGCCGGTATTCTTCTGGACCCGGCCGTCCTGGAAAGTTATGCCGTGTACCCAGGAAGGTTTCTCAAAAGATACGCCGAAATGCCGGAATTCGAGGAAGCCTTTTACCAGGTAACGTAAAGTTTGAATGCCTTCCTAAGAATCAGACGCTGTGGAGGGAAAGCATGGGTCCTTACAGCCTGAAAAATCTTGACAGGGTCTCCAAGGTGAGGTGATGGCTTCCAAGAAAATTCGGCTGAGCCGAAGAGAATTTGAAGAAGTCGTCGAAAGGGCTGTGTCGCGCATTCCTTGGGAAATTCGCCGGCACCTGGACAACGTGGTGATTACGGTGGAACACCGGCCAAGTCCTGAGCTCCTTGAAGAGATGGGGCTTCCTTCCGGGGAGACCCTCTTGGGTCTTTATGACGGCGTGCCGCTTCCGGAACGCAGCCTTACCGAGCCTCCTCTGTACCCCGATACCATCTACATCTTTCAAGACCCTTTAGAAAGACTGTGCAGCACTCGGGAGGAACTCATCGAGGAAATCGAGCTCACCGTGGTTCATGAAATCGCCCATGCCTTTGGGATTAGTGACGAACACCTCGAAGAACTGGGTTACGGCTGAAAAAAGAACGACGCCCATAAATCCTGGAGGGCGTCGTGACTAAAGCTCTGGACACACGCTCAGAGGGTGGGGGGAGCCAGTGTGGCCACGGTTACGGTTTGGGCATGAAAACCAGTTGAGGGTCCAAGTTATAGGTCCATGGAGCTCCCGAATTTTTCCAGCCGTTTTTCATGCGTTTACCATGGAAATAACTTTCCGTATCATTGATTTTGTCACCTTCAAAACCGTCCACGATGTTATAAACATTCGTAAAGCCGGCCGCCGCCATGCGTTCGATAGCCTTGGCACTACGATGGCCGGAACGGCACATGACCAGGAGAACGTCGTCAGACTGAAACCGCGCTTTGACTTGGGCTTCGAAGTTGGGATTGGGAACTAAAGGAAAATCCTTCTTCTCTTCGTTCCACTGACCGGCCCAAATTTCGGAAGGAATGTTCACGGCCATGGGCGGATGCCCGACAAAGACGTATTCTTCGGGCGTGCGCACATCGAGGATTTTTACCTTTTGAGGGTCGGCCTTCCACATTTCGTAGGCTTCCAGGGCAGTGACGTACTTGTTGAAACTGGTTCTTTTCTTTTCGTCGGAAGGCACATCGGCTGCGATGGCGCTCACGGTAAAGACCGTAATGACGAACACACAAACCCAAATCCAGACACGTTGTTTCATTTTTCCCACTCCTGTCTTTAAGTCCCCCCACACTTTTACATTATATTTGACACGATCTGTTGGCTAGTCAACAATCAAAGTTATAGAAGACTCAGTGGACATGGCACGATTCAAGACGGACTTATCGGTCGGGAGGTGTCTTATGTCCGGCGGAAGGAAGCTGATAACCTTGGCGGCTGTGGGTTTTATGGTTTTCGTGTGTGTTGGGGCTGGAGCAAGCCCTTCTGAGGAAGAGCGGGCTCGGCAGCTAGGGTCTAATGCTGCAACTGAGCTTCAGAGGGTGTTGAAATCGGAGCTGATGTCGGCCATCCAGGAGGGCGGACCAGGGCAAGCCATTCGCGTGTGTTCCCAAAAGGCTCTGCTCTTGACACAAAGCATTCCGCGTCTCATGGATGTTCCGTCCATGACGGTTAAACGAACCAGTTTGCGGTGTCGCAATGAGATGAATCGCCCCGATCATCTGGAGACCAAGATTCTGAAAGAAATGGAAGCCCGCCTTCAGGCACAAGAAGCTGTCGAACCGGTTCTTCGGCTGGAAAACAAAGTCTATCATTACTTTGAACCGATTCGAACAGCCGGCGTATGCCTGACCTGCCACGGGCAAGAAGAAAAAATGCCCGAAAATATAAAGCAAACCTTGAACACTCTTTACCCTCAGGATCAGGCTCGAGGTTACAGCGCCGGAGAATTTCGCGGCGTGATTCATGTGACGATTCCTCAAGAGGTGGTGGCGGAACCGTGAAGGTCAACCTTCTTGAGTTCAATGCGAGATTTCCTGTGTTTCCTTGATATGGGAGGTACCGGGGATAAGGGTTTTGGTGGCCAGCACGCCTGGAAGTTTTCGAATGTTTTCGTGAACGAACTGAGAAATGGTTTCGGCGTCGGAACTGAGAAGATCCCGGTGCAGCTGAATCTTGACCAAAAGATCCACATCTCCAAAGACGCTGTGCACCTCCTGGACTTCCTTGAGATCCAGGAGTTTTTCCGTGATTTTTTCTTCCTTTTTGGCCTGCACGTTCATGAGGACAAAGGCTGTGATGGTTCGCCGCATTTCAGGGTAGTGCTGTCCATTGACGTCTTTCATTTTTTCTCGAAAAGCCTCCATGTCGTCGGGAAGAATGTCGTTGAGGCCGATGCCGTATTGGCGTCGTTCCCCTTTTTCCCAGAGCCTTACCGAAATATAGGCGTACAGGTCGGCTGTGGTGCGTCCGGGAAAACCGTCAACCAGGCGGGCTTTGGAAAGAAGTGTGGTGAGAGGACGGTAAATGTGGTTGTACCAATCCCTGGCGGCTTCCTGCAGCGTGATATCGGTTCTTTCCCGGCTTCGCAAGTATTCGAGATGACGTTGAATCTGGGCCAACAGACGATCATATTGGCCGGGTTCGGTGAGAGTGATGTCCGCGTGAAGGCCGGTGACATCAAGGAAATGAGCTCGTTGCCTGTAGACGGCGTCCTGTAAGTTGTCGCCGGATGGTATGAATTCCACGATATGCGCCAGAATTTCATCATGCCCTAGAGCCTTGGCGGCGGCGACGCGGTGATTGCCGTCCTCCACAAAGTAGACATCTCGAATCTGCCACAATTTCACAGGAGGCATCACCACACCCTGTCGCATGGCGTTCTTGATCTGTTCAAGTCGTTCCGAAGGCGCTCGGCTTTTCAGGTGAAACCGTTCGTCGAAATCCTGGTAGCGGCCGACGCTGCCCACAATTTTGGGCAGGGGCACCGTGCGCAGACCTCGATCCCGGCATTCATAAGCGCCGTCGTGGCGCTGAAGGTCATGCAGAGTCTCGGGTCCAGGGGTTTTGGAAGGTTCGGGTTTTCGAAGCCCTAATCGTTCAAGCCATCGTTTCATGGTCTGTATCCACAACGGACCAGCCGACGGTGTTCACAATGGTGGTTTCGCCGAGCTGAAGAAGCCTTTGGGAAGGCTCATGAAAGGGACGATGCACATGCCCGTGAATGAACCAACGGGGCTTCTGGGAACGAATAAACCGGACGAAACACTGAAATCCCCTGTGGCAGAGATCCTGCCCATCGCCGAAACCTCGGGGCGGTGCGTGAGCCAAAACCATATCCACACGGCCGCGCCATAAGAGTTTCAGGCGTGTTTTCCACACGATCCAACTCATTTGGGTTTCCGTGTACTGCACAGGCCCGCCATTGTACCACATGGACCCCTCAAAACCCACGATCCGTAAACCCTTGAAAGAAATAAGGCGACCATGCACATTGACGGCTCCTTGAGGAGGCCGACTGACATAGCGAATGTCGTGATTGCCCCGCACATAGTAGACGGGCACACGAAAAACATGTCCCAAGTACGTGAGGTATTCCGGCGGCACATCCCCGCAGGAAAGCACGGCATCCAGGGGTTGAAAGGCCCTTGGATCGGTGACGGGAAAGAGTTCCGGACTCACCGTATCGGAAACAGTCAAAAAACGCATGGGACAAAATCCGCTGGCAAGAAGACCTGCCGAGCTTGAATGGGATGAAGCGCTCGGGTGCCGGGTCCGACAATGCCTTGAGGTCACAGCGCGATCAATCACGCGCAGGAATGGATCGTTGCGTCCGCCCCTCAGCAAAAACCCGTCCCATTTGAAAAAGGACCGGCCCGGCGACCTGCGCTTCCAGGAAAATCATCACCTCCGCTTATTTCTCGACGGCGTTGAAAGCGATCGGGAAAAGCCGATCGCCCAGTCTCAGGGCGAACCGATCTTCGTCCAGAGGCTCAATCCATTGAGCCACCTGATAATAGGCGGGTCTTGAGAAGCGAGCCGGAAAGCGTCCTTGCCGAATGCGGCAATAGAGCACGTTCTCCGCTCCGACCCACAAACTGCGGGGATCCAGGATTTCGGTTTCCGCAAGATGCTTGAAGGTCAACTGCAGGTGGATTTCATTGGAGCCGTTGGTGACGCGATCGACGCGGGTGACGACAAAAGGCGTATCCGCCACGACGATGGGATACACTCGGCCTTGCCATTCAAGGACATAACGGCCGTCGTCGCAGAGACGCAGGCACTGATAAAAGGTTTCAAGAATTTCCCGGCGAAAAATGGGTCGATCTCCGTAAAACCAATCCCCTTCTCGATCCACAAGAATCAGTATATCTTCTCCGTTAGACGTCGTGGTCTCCGTTCGAATTTGGCTGGATTGAAGTGTGTCGTCGCTCATGATAGCTCCTTCGATGGCGTGCATGGGCTCTTGAGGATCAAAAGTTTTTGCGGCTGTCCAAAAGCAGTGTGACCGGACCGTCGTTGGTCAAATGAACGGCCATGGTTTCTTGAAAGATTCCGGTGGCAACAGGAACGCCCAAAGCCTCAACTTCCTGAATGAAGGTTTCGTAAAGACGTCGAGCGGGCTCCAAGGGGGCTGCGTCCACAAAGGAGGGGCGGCGCCCTTTGCGGCAATCACCCCAGAGGGTGAACTGGGAGACGGCCAGGACGGCCCCGCCCGTTTCCAACACCGAACGGTTCAGTTTACCTTGCTCGTCCGCAAAGATTCGCATATGGACGATCTTTTCCGCAAGGTATCGGGCATCGTGGTCGGTGTCTTCGCGACCGACGCCGAGAAGCACGAGAAGACCTTTGCCGATGGCCCCCACGATCTTTCCTTGCACTTCTACGGACGCTCGAGAAACCCTCTGCACGACGGCTCGCATGAAACCTTCCCTCAGCTTTTTTGACCTTTTCAACCGACGCAGGATATAAAAGGAACCCGGCCCATGGCAAACGGTTTTGAGAAACAGGAATGAAGCCCATGCCCCATTCCCCTACGGTCCTTCTGGTAAACCCCTGGATCACGGATTTTGCCGCCTACGATTTGTGGGCGAAACCCTTGGGACTTTTGCTTCTTGGCGCCTTGCTGCGCGATGAAGGCTGGCGTGTCGTTTTCATCGATTGTCTGGAGCGGCACGACCCGGATACGGAAGGGCGTACCGACGTCCTTTCGGGAAGAGACGATGCCTTCGGGACGGGAAAATATTTTAAGACGCCCATACCCGTTCCTGAAATTTTGGCCGATTTGGGCCGTCCCTTTTTCCGCTACGGAATTCATCCGGACAGCTTTCGAAAAAAGCTGACCGAAATTCCCAGGCCTAACCTGGTATGTGTGACCAGCCATATGACATACTGGTATCCTGGGGTTCAGGAAACCATTGGTGTGATTCGGGAGGTTCTGCCGGAGGTGCCGGTGTGGTTAGGAGGCGTCTATGCACGGTTGTGTTCCAAGCATGCTCGGGAAAAAAGCGGGGCTGACCGTGTCTTCAGCAGTGGGTCTTTGAAAGACGTAGCTTTGGCGTTGGAAGCATTTCTGGGGTATCCGCTGAAAAATGTCGAGGCCTGGGCAAATGTGACACGATCGTGCGTTCCGGCCCTGGATCTGCTGGTGCAGCCTACCTACGGTCCTCTTCTCTTAAGCCTTGGCTGCCCCTATCGGTGTCCGTACTGTGCTTCGTCGGTGCTGCAAAAGGAGAGACTCACCTTTTCGATCGATAAGCTGTGGGCCCAAGTGCTGTCTTTTCAAGAAAAAACCGGTGTTCGTGATTACGCCTTTTACGATGATGCTCTTCTGTTGACCGGCAAATCGGTTCTGGAAAGTCTTTTGAAAAAAGTGATGCAGGCCGGTCTTTCGCTAAGGTTTCATACGCCCAACGCCCTTCATGTGCGGGGTCTGACCGATCCGGCATGGTGTCGACTTCTTTTTGAAGCAGGTTTTGTCACTCTACGGTTGGGTTTGGAAACTACGCGAGGAGAGCGACAGAGACAATGGGGCGGCAAAACCGATCTCAAAATGTTTTATCAGGCCATGGAAAATCTTTTTCGAGCGGGCTTTTCTTCCAAAAATATCGGGGTCTACCTCTTGGCGGGCGTTCCGGAACAAACCCCGGAAGAAGTGGCGGAAGCCATCGAAGTGGTCCGCGACGCCGAAGCCCAACCTTTTGTGGCGGAATTTTCGCCGATTCCTGGAACCGCGCTGTGGAATAGAGCCGTAAAGATCAGCGCCTTTCCTTTGCTAGACGAACCTTTGACTCATAACAATTCTTTATTTGCGTGCCGGCGTTCCGATTTTACCCTGGAAGACCTCTCGGCTTTAAAGAAGCTCGCGCGGGACGCACGACGTAGGCTCGCATCCTAGACCCCTTCCTTCGTGAAATATTTCTTGACCGCCTTTGGCAACGGCGGTATACACTCCTTCCCATATCGGGATCCTGCCGAACCATGCCGTATTTGAGGAAGGGGGGATCCCTAAAAATATGGAACGGTGTGTGACAAGGATCACAATTCCCAAGAAGGGGTTGTGGAAACCATGGGTATTGTCGGTATGGGATCGCGCGCATGAATCCTTATGTTCCCGTTCTCATTATGTTCTTTGTGGCGGCGGCCACGGCGGCCGGCATGATCGCGGCTACCACCTACATCGGCCCAAAGAAAAAGTTTGCCGAAAAAATGGAGGTGTTCGAATGTGGCGAAAGCCCCATTGTGAACCCCAAGCAGAGATTCTCGGTGAAGTTTTATCTCGTGGCTTTAT
This sequence comes from Desulfosoma sp., assembly GCA_037481875.1. NCBI lineage: Bacteria > Pseudomonadati > Thermodesulfobacteriota > Syntrophobacteria > Syntrophobacterales > Syntrophobacteraceae > Desulfosoma > Desulfosoma sp. The sequence goes on from JBBFKY010000014.1 coordinate 51,479, forward strand.
TTTTTGTGATCTTCGACATTGAAACTGTCTTTTTGTACCCTTGGGCGGTTTTGTTCAACGACCTTGGGTGGTTTGGTTTTGTGGAAATGATGTTGTTTGTGTTCATTTTGGCCGTGGGCCTTGTTTACATATGGAGAAGGGGAGCTTTGGAATGGGATTGAAGCTTTCGCGCTGGCAAGTCACGCGCGATCTTGTGGCGAGACAGAAGGAAAGCACGGGGCCTGAGCGCCTTTTGGATGGCAGCGTGATTTTGACCCGGCTGGAAGCGGCGGTCAACTGGGCCCGCAAGTATTCCTTTTTCCTTTATCCTTTTGTGACGGCCTGTTGCGGCATGGAATTCATGTCGGTGGCCGGGCCTCGTTACGACCTGGACCGATTTGGGGCCGCTCTGCCTCGTTTTTCTCCACGTCAGGCTGACCTTCTCATGGTGGTCGGCACCATCAGCCACAAGCAGGCCCCCATTCTTGTCAAAGTCTACAACCAGATGGCGGAACCCAAATGGGTTTTCGCCTTTGGTGTGTGTGCGGTTTCAGGCGGGTTTTACGACAACTACTCCGTGGTTCAGGGCATTGACACTCTAATTCCTGTGGACATTTATGTTCCGGGATGCCCGCCGCGCCCGGAGATGGTTTTAGATGGTTTGTTGCAGCTGCAGCAGAAGGTCAAGGAGGAGCGGTGGTCGGATTGGCCGCGGGGTGAAGCGCCGGTGAGCCGCTGTTAGGGCCGGTAGCGAACAAGGATATGGGGCTCATGGACGAAAGCGTCACGCTCAAAAAGCTGGCTCAGAAGTTTCCGGACGCCGTGGTCGGCACGCACCGATTTCGAGGCGACGACACGGTCATCGTCACCAAGGATAAGATTCGCGACATTTGTTTCTTTCTCCGGGACGACCCGGATCTGCTCTATAACTTCATGATGGACCTGACGGTGGTGGATTATCTGGGGCGGGAACCTCGCTTTGAAGTGGTCTATCACCTTTATTCCCTGGCTCACAATCAAAGGGTTCGCCTCAAAGCTCTAGTGCCCGAATCCGACCTCACCATTGATTCGGTGGTGCCGGTATGGATCGCCGCCGACTGGTTTGAGCGGGAGGCGTACGATATGTACGGGGTGGTCTTCCAGGGCCATCCCAATTTGCGTCGTATTCTCCTTTACGAGGGCTTTGAAGGGCATCCCTTGCGCAAGGACTATCCGCTGAAGAAAAGGCAGCCCCTGATCGGCCCTGTCAACTAACACTCCAATGGATAGGCGCCATGTCTGAAATTTCAAGAGACCTTCATACCGAACTCATGGTCATCAACATGGGTCCATCGCACCCGGTGACCCATGGCACGGTGAAGTTCCTAGCCACCCTGGAAGGAGAAACCATCGTGGACCTCGATGTGGAGATCGGCTACCTCCACCGAGGTTTTGAAAAGATGTGCGAAAACAGCACATGGCAACAGGTGATCCCCTATACGGATCGTCTCAACTACGTCTCTCCCCTGATCAACAACACGGGCTATGCCCTGGCTGTGGAAAAGCTTTTGGGAATCGATGTGCCCGAGCGGTGCAAGTATTTGAGGGTCATCGCCTGCGAACTGTCGCGCCTTGCGGACCATTTGACCAACGTGGCGGCTGCCGGCTTGGAATTGGGTGCCTTTACGGCCTTTCTCTATTTTGTGGAAGCTCGCGAACTGGTCTGGGATCTCATAGAAGCTCTGTGCGGCGCTCGAGTGACCGTCAATTATGTGCGCATCGGCGGCCTCAAAAACGATCTGCCGGAGCGCTTTGACGAAAAAGTCAAGCATGTCTTCAAAGAAGTGCGGCGTCTGTGGAAGGATGTGGACAAGCTCCTGACCAAGAACCGCATATTCATCGACCGTGTGCGGGGTGTAGGCGCCATCAGCGGGGAAGAGGCCATCGCTTACGGATTTACGGGGCCGTGCCTCAGAGCCTGCGGTGTGCCGTACGATGTGCGCAAAGCCCAGCCCTATCTGGTGTATGACCGCATGGATTTTGAGGTCCCTATTGGGGAAACGGGCGATAATTACGACAAGTACTTGGTGCGCATGGAAGAAATGCAGCAGAGCATGCGCATCGTGGAACAGGCCTTGGCGCAGATGCCTGACGGTCCCATCAATGTGCGACTGCCTCACGTGCGCATGGAACCAAAGGAAAAAATTTACACCCGCATCGACTCTCTCATTTACCACTTCAAGACGGTCATCGAAGGCATCAAGCCGCCTCCAGGTGAAGTGTACCAGGCTGTGGAAGGCGGAAACGGTGAGTTGGGGTTTTATCTGGTGAGCGACGGCAGCGGCAAACCGGTCAAGTGCCGAGTGAGACCGCCCTGCTTTGCTTTGACCGCCGCCATGCCGAGGCTGGTCAAAGGCCGGTTGCTTGCGGATATCGTCCCCACATTTGACATGATCAACATGATCGGCGGAGAATGCGATAGATAGCCATGGCTGCAGATCTTATCGAATCCGTTGCCAAGATCCTCTTCATCTTCGCGGTCAACGTGGGCGTTTTCGCGCCCATTTTGGGGTGGGTGGAGAGAAAGCAGAGCGCCGTGATGCAGGATCGTATCGGCGCCAACCGAGCTGACATTTTGGGTTTTACGGCCATCGGATTGTTCCATTCCCTCGCCGATGCCATCAAGCTGCTCACCAAGGAAGATTTCGTTCCCGCCAACGCCAACAAGTTCTTTCACACTCTGGCGCCTTTTATTTCTCTGGTTCCCGCCATCGCCGCGTTCGCCATTGTGCCTTTCGGCGGTCGTTACGAACTGTTCGGCCACGAGGTACATTTGGTCATTGCGGACCTGGATGTCGGCATTCTTTACGTGTTCGCTTTAGCCGGTTTGGCTACCTACGGGACGGTGCTGGCGGGATGGTCTTCTCGAAGCAACTGGTCTCTTTTGGGTGGTCTTCGGGCCTCGGCCCAGATGCTTTCCTATGAAGTGGCCATGGGGCTGAGCATCATCGGTCTCATTATGGTCTATGGAACCCTTAAACTTACGGAAATCGGCGCTATTCAAGAGGACTTCTTCCGCTGGGGAATCTTTCTGCAACCCCTAGGGTTCATCATTTTCATGACTTGCGCTATTGCGGAAAACAAGCGCATTCCCTTTGACATTCCGGAAGCGGAATCGGAGCTGGTGGCTGGGTATTTCACGGAATACAGCGGCATGAAGTTCGTCATGTTTTGGATGGCTGAGTTTTTGGAGATGGTAACCATCAGTGCCGTGGTGACCACACTCTTTTTCGGCGCTTGGCACATCCCCTTTGTGACGGACGCCATGCTGCTGAGTTGGTTTCAGTTTGCGGGGCCCAACGGCGCCGCCGCCTTGGCCATGTTGGTCAACATTGCGGTCTTTTTTACGAAGGTGTCTTTCTTCATCTGGCTGCAAATGACCATCCGGTGGACGCTTCCGCGCTTCCGATATGACCAGGTCATGAGAATGTGCTGGAAGATGTTGCTGCCGCTTTCCCTCATCAACCTCTCAATTACCGGGCTGGTGGTTTTGCTGCTATGAGGACAACGACAGGTTTGGAGCACACCGTGACTTCCGTGCAGGTGGGCATTCCCGCGGCGGTCTTGAAGCCCAAAAAGGTGCGGCGTCGCCTGGACATGACCTTGTGGGAAAAGCTCTATGTGGCCGAAATCGTGCGCGGGCTGGTGGTGACCAGCAAGCATTTCTTCATCAACATGATCGGCTTCATCTTTCCTCCGGCCGGAAAGAAGCGCAAAATCTTTACGGTCTATTACCCGGAAGAGAAACTCACACTGCCTCCAGCCTATCGTGGCCGGCCCGTGTTGGTGGCCGATGCCCAGGGCAAGGAGAAGTGCGTGGCCTGCGGATTGTGCGAGAAGATGTGCCCGGCCCATGCCATCTCGATCGTGGCGGCCGAAAAGGCTCCGGGAGAGAGGTATCCGGAGCGGTACACTTTGGATTTAGGTCGTTGCGTGTATTGTGGGTATTGTGAAGAGGTATGCCCTAAGGAAGCCATTGTGATGAGCGATGAATACCAGGGGCTCGCGCAGAGGGAACGCAGCCGGCTGGTCTTCCAAAAGGAGCAGTTGTTGAGGCCGGAGTCGAAGGTCAAGGCGCGTCTTTCTTATGTGAGAAGGATATACTCCAAATGGAACTACTGATCTTCTATGCCTTTTGCGTGGGGGCGGTGGTTTCGGCCCTGCTGATGGTGACCACCAAGCGGCCGGTGCGTGCGGCCATGAGCCTAGTGGCGACCATGTCCTTTTTGGCGGGCCTTTATGCTCTGCTAAACGCCCACCTGATCGCGGTGCTGCAGCTGATCGTTTATGCCGGCGCCATCATGGTGTTGTTCTTGTTTGTGATCATGCTTTTGAACATAGAAGAAAAAGAGGGAAAGCTCGCCAAGAATGTCTTTTTCATTCAGTTGGCGGGAACCGTTGTGGTGGGCGTTCTCCTGGTCGCCATGGTCGTGGTCATGAATCGACTGGGACCTTCGGTGACGGCGGTGGAAGTGGATCCCAGCTTCGGGACCACCAAAGCGGTGGGCTGGATGCTTTTCACCAAGTACCTGCTGCCCTTTGAAATAGCGTCCGTGTTGTTGCTTGCGGCCATCGTGGGAGCGGTGATTCTAGCCAAGAGGAGGATAGGTAATTCGGGGGCCTAGGGTGGGGCCGCTGAATTATCGGGTGGAGCCTATGGTTTCGTTAAACGCATACCTGGTGCTGGGCGCTGTGTTGTTTTCCATCGGTGCGGTGGGCGTTCTGGCGCATCGCAATGCGCTGATCATCTACATGTGCATTGAACTGATGCTCAACGCCGTGAACCTCACTATTGTGGCTTATTCACGGTTTCTTAACAGTCTGGACGGTCACGTCTATGTCTTCATGATCATGACCGTGGCTGCGGCTGAGGCTGCTGTGGGGTTGGCAATCCTCATCGCCCTTTTCCGCAACAAGCCGACCGTCGATGTGGACGAAATCAATCTAAGCAAAGGTTAGGAAGGACGTGGAAACTATTTACTCGATCAAACCCTTGCTGGCCGTGCTGGTGTCTCTTCTGGCGGTGCCTCTGATCGTCAAAACCGGGGAGAAGAATCCAAATCTTAGGGAATTCTGGTCGGTTTTGGCCGGGGTTCTGAAGTTTTCCATCGTCGTGTCCATGGTGCCGACGATCTTGTCCGGGCACACCATCGAGTGCATCTTAGTGGAAGGCTTTTACAAGGGAATCGATCTAAAGTTCCGAGTGGATGCCTTCGGCCTGCTTTTCGCGACCGTCTCTTCCTTTCTATGGATTTTGACGACCTTCTATTCCGTTGGGTACATGAGAGCGGGGAAGGAACATTCCCAAACCCGGTATTTCAGCTGTTTCGCCATCAGTTTGTCGGCAACCATGGGTGTTGCCTTTTCCGCCAATCTTGTCACCTTGTTCTTGTTTTATGAAATCTTGAGCCTGGCGACGGTGCCTCTGGTCGGGCACAAGGAAACCGGCGAGGCTGTGGAAGGCGCTACCAAGTATTTCCTTTACCTGTTGGGTCTGTCGAAAACACTTCTTCTGGCAGGAGTCATCATCGTCTACATGACGGCAGGAACGACGGACTTTCAGCCGGGAGGGCTTCTGCGACCCCAGACCGGATCGACCTTGCTTTTCGCCTCCTTCTTCCTGTTTCTTTTCGGGTTCGCCAAGGGCGCTGTGATGCCCTTCCATAACTGGCTTCCTTCGGCCATGGTGGCGCCCACTCCGGTCAGTGCTTTGCTCCATGCGGTGGCCGTCGTGAAAGTCGGTGTGTTCTCGATCCTCAGGGTGGTGTTTCACATCTACGGTGTGGACCTAATGACCCGCATGAATTTGGGCATCACGGCCGCTTACGTGGTTTCCTTTACCATCATCATGGCTTCCGTCATCGCCTTGACGAAAGACAATTTGAAGGCACGGCTGGCCTATTCCACGGTGAGTCAGCTTTCCTACGTCATCTTGGGTGCTGTGCTTCTGACCCCGAGCAGCATGGTAGGGGGTATCATGCACATCGCCAACCACGCGTTTTCAAAGATCACCTTGTTCTTCTGCGCAGGCTCCCTGTACGTCTCGGCGCACAAGACGGAAATCAGTCAGTTGTCCGGTATCGGCAAAAAAATGCCGTGGACCATGGCGGCCTTTTTCATCGGATCTTTAAGTATGATCGGTGTGCCGCCGGCGGCCGGATTTACCAGCAAATGGTTTTTAGCTTTAGGGTCTATCGAAGCCCATGCTGTGCCGATTTTGATGGTGCTGGTCATGAGCACCCTGTTGAATGCGGCTTATTTTCTGCCCATCACCTACAAGGCGTTCTTTGAAAAGGAAAACGGTGCCCACGGTGCTGAAGGCCATGGCCATGGCCATGGCCATGGAGACGGGCACCATGAGGAGGTTCGGGAGCTGAAATTCGTCGTCGTTCCCTTGGTGCTTACGGCGATCATCTCGCTGCTCATCGGTCTATTTCCCGACTTCTTCCTCACTTTGGCCAAGGAGGTGATCCGATGATTCGGAAACTTGTTCTTTTTATCGGGGACCCGGCAAATTCCAAGAAGGTCAAGAAGATCGGGATCGCCATGCTGATTGTGACGTTCATTTCCGACTTCTTCGTCCATAGGGAACATGTGCATTACATTTGGGACCGAATTCCTGGATGGGGCGCTCTGTACGGGTTTGTATCTTGTGTGATCATTATTTTGGCATCCAAGTTCTATGGACATAAGTGCGGCATCATGAGGGACGAGGATTACTACAATGACTGAGTGGATTCACCCGTCCGTCTTCTACATTCCCGGTGCGTTTCTCCTTCCGTTCCTTCGGGGACGGTTGCTGAAGGCTGGAATGCTGCTGATTCCTCTTCTGGGCACGGCAGCCATGTACCTCATGATGCACCTTCCCCATGGGACTTATTGGACGTGGAATTTCCTAGGCCAGCCCATGTGCTTTGGATCCGTGGACAAACTGAGCATCGTCTTCGGCTGGGTGTTCACGATCATGTCGTTCATCGGGATGGTGTATGCCCTGCATGTGGACGATGTGGGGCAGCATGTGGCGGCGATGCTTTACGTCGGCGGTTCCCTGGGAGTCACCTTTGCAGGCGATTATTTGACACTCTTTATCTTTTGGGAACTGATGGCCTTCTCGTCGGTTTACCTGGTTTTTGCTCAAAGAGAACCGGAGGCTATTGGTGCAGGATTCCGCTACATACTGGTCCATGCGTTCGGCGGCGTGTGCCTGCTGGGTGGTGTGGTGCTGCACTATCTGCATGGTGGGTCCATGCTGGTGGGTCCGCTGGAACAGGATGGAAGCCTGGCTTTTTATTTGATGCTGATCGGCGTGATCATCAACGCCGCTGTGCCTCCCCTTCATGCCTGGCTGACGGATGCCTACCCTGAAGGAACGGTTACCGGATCCGTTTTTATGTCCGCCTTTACGACCAAAACGGCGGTTTATGTGCTGGTGCGAGTTTTTCCGGGCACAGAGCTTCTTGTTTACCTAGGCACCATCATGGCCCTCTACGGGGTCGTGTACGCCGTGCTGGAAAACGATGCTCGGCGCCTTTTGGCTTACCACATCGTAAGTCAGGTGGGTTACATGGTCACGGGCGTCGGAATCGGGACGGAAATGTCCTTGAACGGGTCGGTTTCCCACGCCTTTGCGCATATCCTTTACAAAGGACTGCTTTTCATGGGGGCCGGGGCCGTCATTCACATGACGGGCCGCAGGAAGCTGACGGAACTTGGCGGCCTGTATCGCACCATGCCTATCACCCTGGTGTTGTACATGATCGGAGGGTTCGCCATTTCGGCCTTTCCACTCTTCAGTGGCTTTGTCACCAAATCCATGGTGGTGGCTGCGGCCAGCTCCGACCATCGTCCTTTGGTCGCCCTGCTGCTGACCATGGCCTCTTCGGGAACCTTTCTCCATACAGGGCTCAAGCTTCCCTACTATATGTTCTTCGGGAAGGATTCAGGCCTTGAAGCGAAGGAACCACCTTCCAACATGATCTGGGCCATGGTGATTGCATCGTTTCTGTGTATCGGGATCGGATGTTTCCCTAAACCCTTGTATGATCTGCTGCCGTTCCCTGTGCACTTTGATCCTTACACCGGCGATCACGTGACAAGCGCCCTGGGTCTGCTGCTCTTTACAGGCTTAGGCTTCTTCATGCTGCTGAAGAAGCTGGATCCGGAACCGACCATCAGCATCGACACCGATTGGTTTTATCGTAAGGGAAGTCGGGTGTTCATGTGGTTGGCCCGCAAACCTGTGGCCACCACGGATGATTACGTAGGCAATATTTACCGAACATGGTTTGGACGGTTCACCCTGTTCTTCTCGGACATTCTGGCTCGTATCATGGATGTTCGAGGTATCGACGGCGCGGTGAACGGTATCGCTAATTTCTTTCTTGCGGCTTCACGAATGGTGCGCACCACGACAACAGGGTTTGTGCGGCATTATGCGGCGACGATGCTCATCGCGGGCATTGTCATTCTAGGCTATTACCTCTTTTCCACTTTGATGAGTCTATGATGAATGCTGCGAATTATCCCATCCTGTCGGTGACCACGTTTCTCCCCCTTTTGGGCGTGGTCTTGGTCTGCCTGATTCCAAGCCGGCATCGAAAGGCCATTCAATGGACGGCCTTTCTGGTGACCGTGGCCACGTTTCTCGTGTCCTTGGAACTTTATTTCAAGTTCGACACAACCACGTGGCAGATGCAGTTTGTGGAAGATGCTCCCTGGATTCCGCAATTCGCCATTCGGTACCAGATGGGTATCGACGGCATCAGTCTGCTTCTGGTGCTCTTGACCACTTTTCTCTCCGCCGTTTCCGTCTTGTCCACATGGACGGCGGTGACGGAAAGGGTCAAGGGCTATATGGCCTCTCTGCTTCTGCTCGAAACAGGAATGATCGGGGTCTTTTGCGCGCTGGATTTCATTCTGTTTTACGTCTTCTGGGAAGTGATGCTCATTCCCATGTACTTCATCATCGGGATTTGGGGAGGCCCTCGACGCATCTACGCTGCCGTCAAGTTCTTTATATACACCATGTCCGGTAGCGTCCTGATGCTTGTGGCCATACTGGTCTTGTACTTCATGCACTATGAGGCCACTGGAACCTACAGCTTCTACATTCTCGATTACCACAAGCTGGGACTCCCCGCGAACCTTCAGATCCTTCTGTTTCTTGCGTTCGCCGTGGCTTTTGCCATCAAGGTTCCCATGTTTCCGTTCCATACATGGCTTCCCGATGCCCATGTGGAAGCTCCTACGGCGGGCAGTGTTATTCTGGCCGGTGTTTTGCTCAAGATGGGCACCTATGGGTTCCTGCGTTTTTGTCTGCCCATTTTCCCTCAAGCTACGGTGTACTTTGTCCCCTTGATCCTGGCCTTGTCTCTTGTCGGAATTATCTATGGCGCCTTGGTGTCCCTGGCGCAAGACGACGTGAAAAAGCTGGTCGCTTACTCCAGCGTCAGCCACCTTGGCTACTGTATGTTGGGCATGTTTGCACTGAATGTGGACGGCATCAAGGGAAGCCTGATTCAGATGATCAACCATGGGCTGAGCACAGGGGCTTTGTTTTTGATCGTCGGTATCCTGTATGAAAGAAGGCATACAAGGCTCATTTCCGAATACGGCGGTATCATGAAAGTGATGCCCATATTCGCCTTCATTTTCCTGCTGGTGGCGTTCTCGTCCATGGGCGTTCCGGGAACGAACGGGTTTGTGGGTGAACTTTTGATACTTATCGGTGCTTTTCAGGCTTCGTTGAAGTTTGGGCTTCCTGCGACCATCGGGCTGATTCTTGGAGCCGTCTACCTTCTATGGACGGTCAAGAGAGTCGCCTATGGGCCCATTACCAAGGAAGAGAACCGCGTTTTGAAGGACATGTCGGCACGGGAATACGCCTACATGTTACCGGTTTTGCTTTTCATTTTCTGGATCGGGCTTTACCCCAAACCCTTCCTTAGAACCATGGATGCGTCGGTGACCCATCTTCTGGAATCCGTCCAGACACAGAAAACGGCGCATGCTTTCCAACACGGACCGGTGTGGCTGCAAAGTCTTTTTGCCAAAGTCGATCTTGAACAGCTGACAAAGGGCCAAGGGCGGTAACTTATGGAACAGGTGATGAGCACCATCAGTCTGAGCGCGATTGCTCCGGAGTTGGTTCTGGTCGCTTGCGGGTTGATCGTGTTAATGATTCAAGCTGTCGTTGGAAGAAGATATCCCGATTCGTTTGCGTATGTGTCCCTGCTTGGGGTGGCGGCCGCCCTCGTGTTGGTCTGGAAACAACCCGAACCCTTTGAGGCTCGAAGTGTCGCCTACTTTTTCTGCGATATGTGGGTGGTGGATAATTTTTCCAGGTTTTTTAAGATTATTTTCCTTTTGGGCACCGGTCTGACCGTCCTGATTTCCATCAAATACCTTCACAACGAAGCCATGCAGCATAGTGAATACTATGCTCTGATACTCATGTGTACCGTGGGCATGATGGTCATGGCGAGTGCGGTGGAACTTATCACCATCTTTCTGGGTGTGGAACTCATGTCCCTTTCGCTGTATGCGCTTGCCGGATACACACGCACGCGCATGCTGTCCAATGAGGCGGCCATCAAGTACTTTATTTTAGGATCCTTCGCCTCTGGATTTCTGATTTACGGGATCGCTTTGATTTACGGCACCACCGGCACCTCTTTGGTTCCTGAAGTCGCCAAATACATCACTCAAGCCGGCGGAGCTGCGGCGATACTTGTGATGGGCATGGCGTTGCTGATTATCGGTTTTGGTTTCAAAACGGCTTCGGTGCCGTTTCATATGTGGGCCCCGGACGTGTACGAAGGAGCGCCGGCTCCCGTGACCGGATTCATGTCAGCCGGGCCTAAGGCGGCGGCTTTTGCAGCTTTTGTGCGGATCTTTATGGAGGGTCTTCCGCAACTGGAAACCGACTGGGTCATGGTTATTTGGATTTTAGCGGCTTTAACCATGACGGCCGGTAACATCATCGCCTTGGTGCAGGAAAACATAAAGAGAATGCTGGCCTATTCGAGTATCGCTCATGCCGGCTATGTGCTTGTGGCTTTTCTGGCCGCAGGGGAACTGGGGCTGACGAGCATTCTCTATTACATGCTGGTCTACACCTTCATGAATCTCGGGGCGTTCGCTGTGATTACCATGCTGGCTGGCACAGGAGAATCGCGGGTAAAGGTGGAAGATTATCGTGGTGTGGGCTATGAACATCCCATGGCGGCGTTGGCCATGAGCCTTTTTCTGTTTTCTCTTGCCGGTATTCCGCCCACCGGTGGATTTATGGGAAAATTCTACATATTTTCCGCCGCCGTGAAGCAGGGATTTATCTGGCTGGCCATTATCGGTGTTTTGAACAGTGTGGTGTCCGTCTACTACTATCTCAGGGTGACGGTGGCCATGTATATGAAGCCGCCGGAGCGCCCGGAGGATGTACCGACTGCGACGGCTTTGTCGCCAGGACTCGTGCTGGCTGTCGTGATTTCCGCTTACGGGGTCTTGACGCTGGGCCTGTTTCCCGCAACATATGTGGCGATGGTGAAAGCATCCTTCCTGTCCTTTCTCTAAACCTTGACCTAAGGGTTTTCCCGGGGGCTGTGTCGGGATACACTTGCGCGCAGGGCTATGAGTGAAGGGAATGACGGACTGAGAAGAGAGAGAAAAAATGAGTTCGGTGAAGCTGACGATTGACGGGCGGGAGGTGGCGATCGCCGCTGGAAAAACGATTCTGGACGCAGCAAAGGCAGCCGGAATCACGATTCCGACCCTATGCCACCACGAGCGATTAAACCCCATTGGATCGTGCAATCTCTGTGTCGTTGAAGTGCAAGGGAAAAGCACGCCCGTGCAGGCGTGTATGACGCCCGCGGAAGAAGGCATGACGGTGATCACGGACTCCGACATGCTTCGAAGCATGCGGCAAAAGGCCATGCAACGGCTTCTGGTTCGGCACCCTTTGGACTGTCCCATCTGCGACAAAGCAGGGGACTGCAGGCTGCAGGATCTGGTTTTCGAATTGGGTGTGACGGCAGAACAGTATGAAGAGCCGAAGGAGCGAACGGAAGCGGTCTATGCCACGCCGCTCATCAAGTACTGGCGCGACCGTTGTGTGCTGTGCCAACGATGCGCGGCCGCCTGCCGTGAAATCAAGGGGCAAGGGGCGATTGATTTTGTCGAGGTGAACGGCTCCGTAGAGATGCGGGTGACCCCCGAAAAGTGCGTCTCGTGCGGTGAATGCCTCCAGGTATGCCCCACCGGGGCTCTGACGGAAAATCTGAGCCCTGTAAAGGCGCGGCTGTTCACCACAAAGAAAGTTGCGACCACATGCACTTACTGCGGCTGCGGGTGCCAGGTGGAACTCAGCGTTTTGGACAACCGTGTGGTCGCCGTAGACGGCAGAGATGATCCGACGATTAATGAAGGAAGCCTGTGCGTCAAGGGACGGTTTGGATACGAATTCATTAGCAGTGAGGAACGGCTGAAAAAACCGTTGATTCGACGGGGGGACGGTTTCGTCGAGGTCAGTTGGAACGAAGCGCTGGACTACGTGGCGAAGAACTTCAGTCGAATCAAGAAGGAACATGGTCCGGACGCCATTGGAGGGTTTGCTTCAGCACGTTGCACCAATGAAGACAATTATGTGTTCCAGAAATTTATCCGCGCGGTGATCGGCACCAACAATGTGGATCACTGCGCCCGTCTCTGACACAGCTCCACGGTGGCAGGTCTTGCCGCCACGTTTGGAAGCGGGGCGATGACGAACCCCCTTAAAGATGTCCTCAATTCAGGGGTCATTCTGCTGACGGGGACCAACACTACGGCAAACCATCCCATCATCGCCAATTACGTGCACGAGGCGGTGACGAAGCGGGGGGCCAAGCTTATTGTGGTCGATCCTCGAAGGATCAAGCTGGTCGATATCGCCACTATGTGGTTGCAGCCGCCTCCCGGAACGAATGTGGCGTGGATCAACGGCTTGATGCACGTCATCGTCAAAGAAAACCTCTACAATAAGGCTTACGTGGAAGAACGCACGGAGGGGTTTGAAGAACTCAAGGCTTGCGTGGAGAAATACCCACCGAAGGTTGTCGCCAAGATCACCGGATTGAAAGAAAAGGACATTATCGCTGCGGCTCGGCTATTTGCCACTTCCGGTCCAGGCGCGATTTTGTACGCCATGGGAATCACGCAACACACCACTGGAACGGATAGCGTGAAATGCCTTGCCGCTCTTTCTATGCTGTGCGGCTACGTGGGGGTTCCTGGTGGAGGCGTCTGCCCGTTGCGTGGGCAAAACAACGTGCAGGGCGCCTGCGACATGGGTGGGCTGCCCAATGTGTATTCCGGGTATCAGGTGGTGACGGCCGAAGAAAATCGGCAGAAGTTTGAAAAAGCGTGGAATGTGCCGAAGCTGTCCGACAAGGTGGGCATGACCGTCACGGAAATGGGTCTGGCGGCAGGAAAGACCATCAAGGCGCTTTATATCATGGGGGAAAACCCCGTGCTCAGCGACGCGGACATCAACCATGCCGAAAAAGCCTTGGCTTCACTGGATTTTCTGGTCGTCCAAGACATCTTTTTAACGGAGACGGCCAAACTGGCGCATGTGGTGCTTCCCAGCGCCTGCTTTGCTGAGAAAGAAGGAACATTTACCAATACGGAACGAAAAGTGCTCAGGGTCCGCAAAGCGGTGGAACCTCCTGGAGAAGCTAAAGAAGATTGGTGGATTACGGCGGAAATCGCGAAGCGCATGGGATACCCCATGGAATACAGCGGCCCGGAAGCCATTATGAGAGAAATCAACGCCGTAACGCCCAGCTATGGCGGCATCACCTACGAGCGGCTGGAAAAAGGCGGGCTGGTATGGCCGTGCCCGACGCAGGATCATCCGGGAACACCCATATTGCATGTGGGTCGATTCACGCGAGGCAAGGGCGTGTTTTTTGCCATCGATTACAAGCCACCGGCGGAACCGACCGATGCCGAATATCCTTTTGTGCTTACGACGGGTCGAGTCCATTGGCATTACCACACGGGAACGATGACACGGAAAGGCACCGCTTTGAACCGGCTGTATCCGGAACCTCTGGCGGAAATCAATGTCCAGGACGCCAAGAGATTGAAGATTGCCGACGGAGAGCTCGTGCGCATCTCCTCTCGGCGAGGCAGTATCACCATCAAGGCCTCGGTTTCGGAGGTCACGGCTCGAGGAGTGGTTTTCGTTCCCTTCCATTTCTACGAGGCGGCGGCCAACAGACTGACCATCAACGCGTTGGATCCTGTATCGAAAATCCCTGAACTGAAGGTGTGTGCGGTAAAGGTGGAAAAAGCCGCCTGAGGACGGCTTTGAAGCGAGTCATGATCCCCGGTCGAGGTCATGGACTTCGGCCGGGTTTTTTTATTTTGAGCATTGGCAGGTCTACCATGAACATTTTTGTACTCGACTTGGATCCGAGAAAGTGTGCTCGCTATCATTGCGATCAGCACGTGGTCAAGATGATCCTGGAAAGTGTCCAGATCATTTGCACGGCGTTTGTGAAGAAAGGATTTGAAACCCCCTACAAGCCGACACACACTAAGCACCCTTGTGTGCTTTGGGCCGAGGAGTCTTTTGACAACGTGCGATGGCTTATGCGTCTGACACGGGCGTTGAATGCCGAATACAAATACAGATTCCAAAAAACGCAGGATCATGCCTCGATACATGTGTTGCAACAGGTGAAGTCTCTGCGATTTGAATCCCTTGGGTTGACGCCGTTTGCTCAAGCGATGCCGGATAAGTATAAAGTACCTGAAGATCCCGTAGCGGCTTATCGCCGGTTTTATGTGGGAGAAAAACTAAAGTTTGCCACGTGGACACGGCGCCGTAAGCCACCGTGGCTGAAGGACTTTATAAGCGAGTATTGGGAGACGGCAAAGGCCGTGACAAGCTAAGATAATCTGTTGCGGGCGTAGACGTGGCGAGGGTTCGCGAAGCGAAACCGGGAGTTGCATCATGGACCGAATACTTCTGGGAAAAGGTGATCGTCCGGTACATCTCCTCTTAAAATATGCCAACCGCCATGGATTCATCACAGGGGCTACAGGGACAGGCAAGACCGTTTCCTTGTTGGTGCTTGCAGAAGGTTTTTCTCGATACGGAATCCCGGTGTTCATGGCGGATGTGAAAGGGGATGTGGCTGGATTGGCCATGCCTGGAAATTTCAGCGAGAAAATAAAGCGCCGCGTCGCTGAAATCGGTATGGAGGGCTACAGTCCTGAGGCGAATCCGGTGGTTTTTTGGGATCTCTACGGTAAAGCGGGGCATCCGGTTCGTGCCACCGTCAGTGAATTCGGACCGACCCTGCTCGCTCGAGTTCTTGAACTCAATGACATTCAGGCCCAAGTGCTTGAAGTGGTCTTTCATCTTGCCGATCAGGAAGGCCTGCTTCTTCTGGATCTGGATGATCTGAGAGCCCTGCTCGCGTTTGTCGCCGAAAACCGAAAAGAGATTTCCCAGCACTACGGCCTTGTCAGCGCTCAGTCACTGGCTGCTATTCAGAGGGCCTTGCTGCCTTTGGAACGGGAAGGCGGTACCCTCTTTTTCGGTGAGCCCGCTCTGGATCTTAGTGACCTTTTGCGTACGGACCTCAGTGGTCGGGGTGTGATTCACGTTCTCAACGCCGATCAACTGGTTTTGAAACCTCGCCTGTATTCCAGCTTTTTGCTGTGGCTGCTGTCCGAGCTGTTTGAAAATTTACCGGAAGTGGGCGATGTGGAGAAGCCGAGGTTGGTCTTTTTCTTTGATGAAGCGCACTTGTTGTTTGACGATGCTTCGCCTGCACTGCGCCGTCGTGTGGAACAGGTGGTGCGCCTTATTCGTTCCAAGGGGGTGGGTGTGTACTTCTGCTCCCAGTTTCCTGACGACATTCCCGGAGAGATTCTCGGTCAGATGGGGAATCGTATCCAGCATGCCCTGCGCGCTTTGACTCCTCGGGATCAGAAAGCCGTAAAAACGGCCGCGGAAACCTTTGTGCCCAACCCGAAGATCAACGTCGTGGACGCCATTTCCCAGTTGGAAGTTGGAGAGGCTCTGGTATCCACACTTCAGGAAAAGGGTGTTCCCATGCCCGTGGAACGCACCTTGATCTGTCCGCCACGGTGCCGTATCGGGGCCATCACGCCGGAAGAACGGGCGTTGGTGCGGGCACGCAGTCCGCTGGGAACGAAATATGACACGCCTTTGAATCGGGATTCGGCCTATGAGATGTTGAGCCGTCGTGCTGGCGTCTTGAAACCTGAGGTTGAGTCATCAGAAGGTTCGGAAAGACGTTCGAGTTCCGAGAGGGGAGGCGGGCTGGGCGAAGTGCTTTGGGGCACCAAACGCCGCCAGGGCCTTGTGGAAACCATCGCCAAACAGGCAGCCCGTACGATCGGCAGCGAGATTGGGCGTCGTATTTTCCGAGGCGTTCTCGGAGGCATTCTCGGCGGTTCCCGCCGCAGCCAGCTGTTTTGAAGACGGCTTCTGAAGCCTTCTTTTCGGTCAAGGGGTGCGGGAACCAATTGAGGGTCGGCGGATCAAGAGGACCTTGGTCTGGCTATTTTTCCTTTGCCTGTTCGATTTCTCGATGCATTTTCCTTAATCCGTGAGATTGAGTTTATACGTAAAAGTATCATGTCGCATGTGTCATATTGACTTTACTTCGCTTTTGTCCTCTAGCGTCTCCTGTCGCACTTTCATCCGGCAGGTGCTCTCATGAAAAGAATCGAGATTGAACAATCTTCGAAGAGCTTCTCCAGAGGGCACTCGGGCCTGGTTCTTGTGGGCCATTGGATCAACAGCAGCACGGAGCTTTGCCAACGAATGGAAAAGGAAGTTCCGCGACGGCTGGCGATCTCTCATGCGAATGGGGTCAAGACCTCTGTGGGGATTTTGTTTATGGGAAACAGCGACTTTGAAGCCGCAGAGGGGTGGTCGGGCGATGACTGGTTCAAAGAGGCGCTGGACATCCAAAAGGTCCCTTTTCAGGAACCCTTGCGACAGCGCTTCGACAAGCACGCGAGAGTTTTCGAGCGTCTTGCCGGGGCCGCGAGCGTTGAACTGCTTGAGAGGACCCAGGTCACCGTAATGGCTCTTTCCACAGGGGATGTGGCTTTGGACCTGGATGTTTTTTGCCTGGACAATTCCGACACAAAGAAAGAAGGGGTGTCGCGGACGGACCGGAACGATGAGGGGTATGCTCCCATTGCGGCCTACCTCGGCCGAAAGCGATGGTGTCTGGGCATGAAGCTTCGCCCGGGGTCTCAGCATTCCCAGAACGGATTTGTGGGATTTTTGCGCAAGATGCTGGGGCATGGCCGCAAGGTTACCCGAAGGTCCCTGCTGGTGCGAACGGACTCGGCTCACGATGCTGGGGAAACGCTTGTGGAGCTTAGCCGACACCCTAAGGTGAACTTCATCATCCAATGGAATCCACGCGGGGCGGACCGCCTTTCTTGGCGTGATCGGGCCTTCAGGGAGGGCCGTGTGACGGAGCCCCGGCCCGGCAAGAAAGTGGCGATCCTCAGCACATGGGTGACACGACACTATGGAGGGGAAAGCTATCGGTTTCGCCTGGTGATCCGGGTCACCGAGCGAATATCGGATGCCAAGGGACAAATGCTGATCCAGCCCGATATCACGCTGGAGGGTTGGTGGACGTCTCTTTCCATCGATGAGGATCAAGTGATTCGGTTGTACGAAAAGCGGGGTCTGAGTGAACAGTTTCACAGTGAGATCAAGTCCGATCTGGACTTGGAGCGATTGCCCTCTGGAAAGTTTGCGACCAATGCTTTGGTGTTGACCCTGGGCGGACTGGCTTACAACATCTTGCGCATCCTGGGGCAAAACGGGCTCTTGGGCCGTTTTTCGCCAGCTCGAATCGGGCCAAACGGCGTCGCATCAAGACCGTGATCCAGGAACTGATCTATCTGGCAGGGCGCGTGATCCGAAGCGGTCGTCGGCTGAAGCTCCAGTTTGGTCGGCATTGTCCCGCCTTTCAAGCGCTTCGGAATGTCTTTCTCAATTTTCGCCCAGGGCAAGACAATAACAAGTCTCTGCAAGTCCATGACTCAATGACTTAATGACTCAATGACTCAATGACTCAATGACTCAATGACTTAATGACTTAATGACTTAATGACTTAATGACTCATTTTTGCCCTGAATAAGGCAAGAGGGAGTGGTTGCAAGAGCATGAAGCTATCTAATGTTCACATTGAACGGAGATGAAGTACACCAGAGAACAGCTGAATGATCACAGTGATGACCACTTTTCTGCCGCTCGAGAGTCGATGATTCGGGCAACCGGCTGAAATAGGGCATCGTCGACTGCTCAAAACGGGGTCACCATGCCAGCAACTCAGCTCGCTCCAAGACACCTTACGGATTCAGGAGATAGAAAATGATAACGACAAGACGGTTTGAGATGCCCAGTACAACATATGGTTATCTGGAATGGGATCCGGGGCCGTGTTAAAAAGAAAATCGTCGCAGCGTTGTATTGACCACACGGAGGACATGCCAGTATGAAGAAACTTAGCGGCATGCAGCGCACGTTTGCTTGCCAGTATGCCCAAGTCCAAGAAGAGGCTCCTTGGAAGGACTGAAAAAAATGGCAGCAGAGTACCGCATAGCCGCTGAGCAGGGGTCGTTCACACGAGTGTGAATACCTAACGAGAGTGTCCATGTACGTCCTGACGAGTCGTCAAGAACAACGTAGCCAAAGGAAACGATATGTCCGCTTCAGCTAAAAACATTGTCGAACTCTGTGCCGTTGCTTCAGATAGCACCACATCGCGGCGAATGCTCGCCTCTTCGGCAAAGATCGCTGAAATTTCATCGGTTGTGGAAGCTTATGATCTGAAAAGCCTGTGGCAACGCCTAACGGTAAGTCATGACTCCCTACCGGATATTTGCGTCCTCTACAGGGACGATAGTCACGTCATCGAGCTGCTGGGACGCATACGGAGTACCCCAACGCTGGAAACGTTGCCCGTGATCATAGTAACGCCTCAGGCTACAGCAGAAGATGTCATGCATGCCATGGAACGTGATGCCGACGACTACCTGGTTACACCCCTTGTGCCACAACAACTCCGTGAAAGAGCCCATGGAATTCTCGCCAGGCGTAGAAACCCATCCCCCTTTGAAGCGGCACTCCTTCGTGGCAAAAAATATATTCGTAGCGGGGAGTTCGAAAAGGCCGGTGAAGCCTTTGATGAAGCGCTTCAGATCAAACCCACTTCGACCTCGGCGCTTTTCTATGCCGGTCTCGCTTTCGAGATGCAAGGCGACATCACGCAAGCCGAAGAGCTTTACAAGGAAGCAGTACAACACCGTTTGAACCTTCTTGCAAATCAAAGGCTCTGCGCTATCTATTTCAAGCAGAAAAGATACCAGGAAATGCAGCCGCTCATTGAAATACTGGCCAAATACGTTCCACTGCCGGCATCATGGTTGTGCCTTGCTGCAATCCACCACCTTCAAAGTGGTAAAGCTGGTGAGGCTGCCAAGAAGCTCAGACAGGCACACCGGGCATGGGTTGCCGACCCCAAGGCGGACAGTTACACGCCATTGGATCATCTCATTCAGGCTATCCAAACATCCAATGCCAATCCAGAGATAATCTCCGTTTGTGCTTCGGTATGCATTGAGTTCGAACGAAACCGGAAACTTGTAGAACGCCTCGATTTCAAGGAGCGTGTTGTCTTAGGTTCCTTGGCTACACAAGTGCAACGCTACTCCGAAGCGAGGTTTTTCCTGAACAAAGCGTTGGATCTTGCCCCGAACGAAGAAGCACGGAAACAGATTCACGCCCAACTTGCCAAACTCTACAAGACGGCAGGTGTGGATCGATTAGCTCGCGAACATGCCAGAATTGTCAAGGAAGCATGAAGCTGACGGGAGGTGGATGAAAGAATGCCGATTTACAACCCGGCTCAGTACAAGCCGATCAAAAAGGAGGATGCCTTTGAAGGTGTTCTTGATTTCACCCTTAAAAATTCAGACGGAACTCTTGTTTGCTTTTTCACCACCACGGACGGGAGGTGCAAGATTTACACCACCATGCAGCCATCAAAAATTCAGGGGCCCATTGCCAAAGCGAGAAAGTACATGGTTACGAAAACCTTCATGCAGGCCTTAAACTGGTCGGTGAGGCTTTTAAAAGGGTGAAGTGACGTCCTCCCCCCAATAAATTGAAGGGCATTCTTAAGCAAATGCGCGAAGGAGTCTCTTCCGTGCCTCAAGTCAACGACACCGCACCACCCCATGTGGAATGACACAACCGCAAGCCGCGGTACCCGGCCGTTACCCCCTTTTTGTGAAAAATACCTGGAAGGCTCTTTCGTAGATGTTCAGATCACCGTTCATGTCTGCCCGTGCCGTCCACCCACACTGACACTGATACAGCCCCGATGAATACGGCTGCCCCTCCCGATCGTCCTGAAGGCATGGCAGGCGCGCGACGTGGCATGCTCATCCACATCGTCCCGCTAGGAAATTCCTGCATAAACGCCCTTATACCGAATCCTGTGGACAATTTGGCGACGGGATCAGGCTTAAATCCTCTGATTCCATCCGGACGCCATACTCGGTCCCTTCGGGGATATCGGTCATGTTCCTGAGGGCAATGACCCCGACGCCGCGCGAGTCACTTTCACGGCGGAAGTGAAAGGTGGCAATGTGAAGGAAGTGCTCCACCTGTTTGCGCTCTCGACGGGCGATATGGCGATACCCCATGGACTTCAGGGGTGCTCTCTTAATGGCGACCCTACCCTCGACACGATGACATCCTTCCCTCAGTAAGTTGAGGGGAGAATGCCGACAGCAACCTTACGGAAAACTTTCCACGAAAGTCTACACAGAGGTCTGCCCAATATGCTTTTCTTAGCGAGATTGAGTCGTGCCGCTCCGAAGGCTTGCGTCCGATCGTTCATCAAATCATGAAAATCGTCGTGGCCTGAATGCCCACTGGAGAAGGCTTTCGATCATTGTTCCCATCTCGATTTTCTTCATGACGGCACTTCCAGGGTGAAAATGCGACTGGAGACCGTATAGCACAAAAGCGGATGAAAATGACCATGATGCCTACGGCATGATCCTTTTACCTATAGACGCAACCTCACGGACTAAGGCATACTTCATCCATCGTCGTAAAGTCTGATTGCGAGGGTTTCACTGAATTGTCACGGGGATGTCGCTTCACGGCCACTTTCTTGTGGAAAGGTTGAAAGGATCGAAAACCACCAAAGGAGGTGAGCTGATGAAAGCGGACCTACATGTGCATTCCAGATTCTCCACAAGACCTTCCCACTGGATTCTTCAAAAGTTAGGATGTCCGGAGAGTTTTACCCAGCCTGAAGAGGTGTATCGTGTTGCCAGAAGCAAAGGCATGGATCTCGTCACCATCACAGATCACAATACCATCGATGGCGTCTTGGAGATCGCCCATTTGCCAGGGGTATTCATCAGTGAAGAAGTCACTACGTATTTTCCAGAAGATAGGTGTAAAATTCACGTTCTTGTTTACGATATTTCAGAAAAACAGCATCAGGACATTGGAAAAATCCGTGAAAATATCTATGATCTTGTAACCTACCTAAGGGATCAGGGCATTATTCATGCCGTGGCCCATCCCCTTTACAGCCTGAACGGAAAACTCACCACCGAGCATTTCGAGAAAATGCTTCTTCTTTTCCGAATTTTTGAACTGAACGGGGCTCGAAACGATTTTCAAAACCAGGTTCTCCAAGCGCTTCTTCCTCACGTGAACCATCAACTTTTGCACGACCTTGCGGACAAGCATAATCGTCTGACCGTGCCCATAGACTTAAGCCCGAAAGCTCTCATCGGGGGCTCCGACGACCACAGCTCACTGAACATCGCCCGCACGTGGACTCAGGCGTCCAGGGCGCAGGATATGGGCTCGTTCCTTGAAGAACTTCGTCACGGACAACCTCACGTTGCAGGAACACCCGCCACACCTTTGACCATGGCTCACAACCTTTACGGGATTGCCTATCAGTACTACCGGGACCGGTTCGGCTTATCCCGTCATCTCCATAAAGATCTTCTCCTGAGGTTTCTTGAACGCGTGCTGGACATCCATCATGAAGGGGCTTTTCGATCTTGGTCCGCTCGAGTCTACGATCTGGCTCGATCCGCTCGCCTCTGGCGCCGGCGGGATCACCACCGACAGGATCTTCCTTCGGTGAAAGCCTTTTGGAAAATGTCGGAAAGTCTCGTGGCCAAGGATCAGCGCTTTATGAGCATTGCGCAAGGGACCAAGGCTGTGTCCGCGGCGACGGCCGAAAAACTATGGTATCAGTTTGTAGAGCAAGTCAGTGAATCCCTTCTGGTGGAAGTTTCCAATCGTATCGGTCATCAGGTGTTAAACGCCAATCTTTTTGACATCTTCGGCAGCCTTGGCTCGGCCGGCGCTCTTTATAGCCTCGTGGCACCGTATCTCGTCGCCTTTTCCCATTTTCGACAAGATGTGGCGCTGGCCAAGGAAGTGGCGCACAAACTTTGCCCGGGCACGATTCCGGCCCAAAGTGGTCAAGAAACGGCGGTTGCTCACTTTTCCGATACGGTTTTCGAAGTCAACGGTGTGGCTCGAACCCTGGTTCAACAACTCCAAGTGGCTCAAAGTTTGGGGCACCGCCTGGTGCTTTTAACGTCCGAGAAAGTGAACCGGGATCCTCCGGTTGGGGTTATCAACTTCGAACCGATCGGTCATTACACGTTGCCGGAATATCCTGAGCTTTCTCTGAACATTCCACCGCTTCTAAAGATATTGCGTTATTGCTATGAACAAAACTTTACACAAATCCATGCCGCAACACCAGGCCCTATGGGTCTGGCGGCTCTGGTTGTCGCCCGCACACTTTTTCTCCCTATCGTCGCAACCTATCACACAGCCTTTCCTCAGTATGTCCAAAACTTGACGAATGATGAAGGGCTTGCGTCGCTCACGTGGCGGTTTGTCATTTGGTACTATCAACAGATGGATCATGTTTACGTTCCGTCGGCGGCGACAGCTGAGGAGCTGGTTGCCCACGGGCTTTCTGCCGAGAAAATTTCCACTTATCCTAGAGGCGTGGATATCGAACTCTTTTCGCCTCGAAAACGTTCGTTTTATTTTCGGGTAAAGTACAAGATCGGCCATAGGTTGGCGGCGCTTTACGTGGGTCGGCTTTCCAAGGAAAAAAACTTAGATCTTTTAATCCGCGCCTTTAAAAAATGGCACGAAAAATATCCCAATACGGCCCTCGTGGTTGTGGGCGACGGTCCTTATCGCGAAGCCATGGAACAAGCTCTCAAAGGCACCCATACGGTCTTTACGGGGTATCTTTTTGAAGAAGCTTTGGCCGAAGCCTACGCCTCCTGCGATTTTCTTGTTTTTCCCAGCACTACGGACACTTTCGGCAATGTGGTTCTGGAGGCTCAAGCTTCAGGACTGCCCGTGATCGTGAGCGACTCCGGTGGGCCTCAAGAGAACATTATTCCTGGACGTACGGGCTGGATTTTTCAAGGCGACGACGACGAAAGCCTTTTTAAGCGCATGGAATGGATGTGTCTGCATCGAGAAAAGCGGGTAGCCATGGGCAAGGAGGCCAAAAAAGCCATGGAAGGACGCAGCTTCCAAAGGGCCTTTGAAGGTCTGTGGGAGATGTTCAGCGGCTCATCCGCCGGGGAAGAGATACGTTTTCGCAAAGCCGTGTAAATTTTGTGTCCGTGTACGAAAAGGATTTCTTTTCGAAACTTTACGCCCTGGTGCTGGGAGCCCACGGCGAAATCTGTCGACCTGGAAACTTGTTCCTCTATGAAGAAAAAGGACGCTTTTGCCGAAAGTGTGAGGGTGTTTCCCCCGTCATGACCGATTTCCAAATCCATTCACAAGGCAAAAGGCGTTCTGGAACCGCTTTCAGGTTTGACACCATAGAAACGCATAGGGATCGTATTGGAAAAGGATACTATGATGAAAAAAATATCTTCAAACGCTTTTGTTCCAAAAAACAAACTTCTTTGGCAACCGATTGTCAGGTGCCTTGAAAGGTTGACGGGGCTCCATCCTTTGGAAAAAACCTACCAGGGATTGCCTCGACCTTTGGATCCGGAACGTTTTCTCCAAGAAGCCTTGCGAGCTTTACAAATCGATGTGCTCATTCACGGAGAGGAGATTTCCATTCCTTCCAAGGGATCGCTTCTGGTGGTGGCGAACCATCCCTTCGGAGGTCTGGAAGGACTGGTGGCAGCCTCCGTGCTTTTGTCCGTGCGAAAAGATTTGAAAATCATGGCAAATCAGTTTCTTGGAAAGATCCCTGAGATTTCTCCATTGATCGTGGGAGTCAACCCTTTTGAAAGATTAGGATCTCGATACGAAAACGTCAGACCGACGCTTCAATGCCTCAAATGGCTAAAAGGTGGAGGCGCTTTATTGGTTTTTCCGTCGGGGACCGTTTCGCATTTTCAGATGAGAAAAAGAGGGATCACCGATCCGCCGTGGAGTTCCAGCGTCGGGCGTCTTGTCCTTTGGAGTCGTTCCAGCGTCCTTCCCATCTATTTTGAGGGGGCTAACAGTTTCTGGTTTCATTTTTTGGGACTGTTTCATCCCTTACTTCGAACCTTACTGTTGCCCCGTGAGCTTCACAACAAAAGAGGACGTCAGGTTCAAATGACCATCGGGCCTGTGTTTTCTTTTGAAGAGCTTTGTCAGATGGAATCTGCGGACGTTATCACCGAATATCTTCGAGCCAGAACCTATGCTCTCGGTCTGCAACGGGAACGGAATGGACGCAAGAAGATGCTGCAGCGCTTTCCCCTAGATGCTGCGAAACGAAGAATCAACCGGATGGAACCTCTTCGGGCGAGCGTTCCAGCGGCGGATCTAGAAAAAGATGTGGCGCATCTGCCACCCAATCATTGCTTAGGCTCCGGCGGATCCTACCGTATCTATTGGGCCGGTGCCTCACTTATTCCCAACGTTCTTCGTGAAATCGGGCGCCTTCGTGAAATAGCCTTTCGGGCTGCAGGAGAGGGTACAGGGCGTTCGGAAGATCTTGATCGTTTCGACCGGCATTACGACCATCTTTTTTTGTGGAAATCCGACACACGCGAAGTTGTTGGGGCTTATCGAATCGGCCGGGTTGATGTCATTCTTTCACGGATGGGAATGTCTGGACTGTATACCGCCAGTCTTTTTCGCTACGAACAAGGTTTAAGACCTCTTCTTGTCCAGAGCCTCGAATTAGGTAGGTCCTTTGTTCGGCCTGAATATCAAAAGAACTATACTCCCCTATGGTTTCTCTGGAAAGGCATCGGCCGCTATGCGGCCATGCATGGAACCTATCGCTACCTTTTTGGTCCGGTGAGCATTAGTAACGCTTATCACGTGTTCAGTCGATATCTTCTCTATATGTACCTGAATCCGTGACGTGTGGTGGAGCGACCTAAGTTGTGGGCTAGGCGACAGC
>JBBFKY010000015.1 GCA_037481875.1 Desulfosoma sp.
CCAGGCAAAACACATCCAGGTCCAAAGCCACATCCCCTGTGGAAAGAGGCGTTACGGGAACCTGGGTCTCTCAAGCAGTTCAACGCTAGCGGCGCCGGCAAGACGTTCGAAAAGTCTCGCGTGCTTGTCGAAGCGCTGTCGCAAGGTTTCCTGAGAAGGGACCTTTTGGATGTCCAGAGCCTCTTTAAACCCGTGATCGCCAGCCCCTCCTCGGTGCCTTCAAAGTCGCTATTCCCCAGACACAAAATCCCAATAGAGGTCTTGACCCCATCCGCATGAGAGATCACCGGCCGTCCCGGAAATTCCTTTTCCAACCGTTGTCAGAGGTCCGTGCTGCCGTTGATCCAATGGCCCACAAGAACCAGGCCCGAGTAGGCGCTGGAGAAGACCTTCGAAGATTGTTCAATCTCCGTTCTTTTAATGAAGGCACCTAGCGGGTGAAATGGTGACAGGAGAGGCTAAAGCACAAAAGCAAATGAAATTCAGTACGATACATCCGGCAAGATACTTTTCTTTATAGACACAATCTCACGGATTAAGGGTTTTGATAGTAGCAGGCCCCTATCTGCCGATTCCATATCGCTGTTCGCCCGATGTCTCCTCCTTCACAAACCAATAGGTCACCGGCTTTCAACCCAAGCTTTCGCTCTTCAGCCTCTTCAAAGTGCATGTAGTCCAGAGTGGAGAGGTCCACTCGCCCCCACAAGACGTTAGCGGTTCGCAGAAACGGACGCATTGGAGAGCCGGAGCGCGACTTCGGCGAGAGAGACTTTCCCTGCTGTATTTCAAAAACCTCCCCCAACCGCACCACCCGCCACTCTTCGGGCAGGGGGCCGAGTTCGGTCAGGCGGAAACCGGCGGGCAAATCCTCGAGTTTCATGGTTGCTTCTCCCATGCCTTCAGGCGCCTCTGACATTCGTTTGCCGGCAGTCGGCTGCCTTGCGCCAGCATCTCCCGCAGCGCGTGGGCGGCAGCTGCGGTGGTGAGCAATCCTGCGGCTACCAGCTCATCCAGCAGCCACAAGGTGCCGCGCACGGTAACCCCGTTCTGCTCCGCCGCCTCTCGCAAACGGCGGTTGCTGGTCAGCAGGATCGCCCGCTCGCGTTGTGCCAGCACCAGATGCGCCCGGTCGTATACAGTGAGGGCGGAGTAACGGCTACCGATGGCGATGATCTGCGAAATGTCCTCCCCAGATAACGCCATGACTTGCAATCCCAAACCGTGCAATGTGTCCGGCGTAGGATCGTTCAGTTCCGCCATCGCCAGGTCGGAAATCATCCAGTCGGCCTCCAAATGGAACAGTGACTGCAATATGGCACCACGTGCACAGTCAATCAACACGCTGGCATCAATAACGCAGCGGAATCTCCTCATGCGGGCGTTGTACCTCGATCATGAATTGCGTCAGGGGCTTGCCCAGGAGTTCCGCTGCGCGTTCGGGTCCGATCACATCGTCGCGCAGGGCTCGCAAGACCAGCCGCTCAAGCCGCGTGCTAGATTCGCACGGGTAGGGGGCGCCCGGCTCGGTGATGTGCCATCCCTGGCTGCGAAAAGTCCGATAAAGCTTCTGTGCCGTCTGCGGGGAGATGATCGCCAAATCCTGAGCGCGGTGCACCCAGCCCTGCATGCTTAGCCCGTACTTTTGCTTGAGCAGATGAAGCTCCACGAGATCCAAGGAATGGCGTCGCCAGCCTAACTCGTTGAACACCGTCGGCTTGGCAACCAGGAAGGCAGCGGCGAAACGATTGGCCGCCTGCTCAACTCGTGCTTCGCTCCACGTCTCCGGCAGATCCAACACCAGATGCGCCAGTTCATGCGCCATGCTGAAACGCTGGCGATCCCCAGGCGCGTCCTGCTTAACGACGATCACCGGCGTCACCCCGTTGGCCACTAGCGAAAGTGCGTCAAAGTGGTCGTTCCCCGGCACAAAGCCCACTTTGATTCCAACGGCTTCCAGCGTTTCGGTCAGGTTGGGGATGGCATCTAACCCCAGTTGCCAGGCCTCGCGCAGGGCAATAGCAACGTCCTCTACCTGGTCCAAATGCGCTACCTGGCGGGAAAAGGTGGGCATAACAAACGATCGTTCTTCGCCGAGCAGGCACTCGATGGTCGTGTAGCGTTCCAGCCAATCCTGCACCTGGGCCTGAACATGAATCTCTGCCCGCCGCGTCATACTGCTCCGGTGGCGACGATAGACCGGTTCGGTCAACGTCACCGTCTGCGGCCGCAGCAGATATTCTATGCTGACCCCCAGCGCATCGCTCAGGCGCAGCAAAACGCCCGAGCCGGGCATATCTTCGTTGCGCTCATATTTCGAGATGGCTTGTGCGCTCACGCCAACCCGTTCTGCCAGAGCACGCAAGCTCAAACCTGCGCCTTGGCGACTGCTCTTGAGCCGTTCACCGAGTTGCATGGCCCCTGCTCCCCTGAAATGTTCTCACGATTCACCTTGCGGTTTACATTGTAATAGATAATCTATCATTTGTAAACCGAAAGGAACTCGGAGTGTGGCCCGCGATTAGCGAGAGAACCGGAACCGCGTTGAGAGGTCAACCTGTGCACCTCCAGCAGGGGGG
Source organism: Desulfosoma sp. (assembly GCA_037481875.1). NCBI lineage: Bacteria > Pseudomonadati > Thermodesulfobacteriota > Syntrophobacteria > Syntrophobacterales > Syntrophobacteraceae > Desulfosoma > Desulfosoma sp. The sequence continues at coordinate 2,577 of JBBFKY010000015.1, forward strand.
CTGAGTTCAGTCATCTGGAAGCTGGGGGGAGGGCCTCCTCACGCGGCGCGGCGGCGCGCCCGGTCCCGTTGGCAGGTGCGTTCATCGCTTCCGTCCTCCGTTCTCGGTCGCACCGGTATCCCGGGCAAGGCGTGCCGGGCGGCGACTTTGGGTACTCGATTCGGTCATTCGGTTTCTCTCCGGCGATTTGTACTAAGTTTCAATTCTCTCTGGGCAAATTATACTTTTTCGCCCAAAAGTTTAATTTTGAACAACTACGCCGGCCCTTCATCGTGGATCACGTCCAGGATTTCTTGCGCTGCATAGGTCTTGCCGTAAGAGCCTTCACTGATCAACTGCAAGATGCCTGCCTGAACAAGTCGTTCCACGTTCTTTTGGGCACTGGGGTAGGTAACGTTCAACATACGCTGCGCTTGTGGTATAGTGAGTATCGGTGTCGTGTAAAGACTATCCGCCAGACGCAAAGCCAGGGCCGACGTCCGCGCCTGGGTCAGGCGCGCGCGCCAGCTTTGCTGCAGGTCTTGCAGCTTTTTGGCACGGATCGTTGCATCCAGGGCCTGTTCGGCCACACCGCGCAGGAAGAAGAGCAGCCATTCGCGCCAGGCCCCGCGCTCGCTTACCTCCAGCAACAAATCGTAATAAGCCTGGCGGTGACGATGAAAATACGCGCTCAGGTAGAGCAGGGGCAGCGGCAGCAGATCCCACTGCACGAGCAACAGCGACAGAAGCAGGCGCCCAATGCGACCGTTCCCGTCTACGAAGGGATGGATGGCCTCAAACTGGTAGTGCACCAGCCCCAGGCGGATCAGCGGCGGATAGTCGTCCTCGCGGTGCAGGTATTTCTCCAGCGCGTCCAGCGCCGCGTGCATCTCCGCCGGGGGTGGGGGCACAAAGGTCGCCTCGTTCAACGTGCAGCCGGGCGGACCGATCCAGTTCTGCGTGCGCCGGAACTCGCCCGGCGTGGTATGTCCGCCGCGCACACCGGCCATCAGCCGCTCGTGCAGCTCACGGATCAGGCGCAGGCTGACCGGCAAGGTCGTCAGGCGCTTCAGACCGTACTCCAGCGCGTTCACGTAATTCAGCACCTCGCGTACATCCGATTCGGGCACGGACGACTCCATGCCGGGCAACGGCAGTTGTCTCGCCTCGTAGGCATACAAGTCGGTAATATCCGCCCGCGTCCCCTCGATGCGCGAGGAAAGCACCGCTTCACGGCGCACAAAGGGGCCGATGAGCAGATGGGGATTGGACATGGTGCGCCCTAAGCCGGCCAGCTCGCTCAGGGCCCGGTCCGCCGCGGAAAGTACGGCGGTTAATTCCCAATCTGCCGGCAGGCGCGGCGGCAAGGGGTTGGGCACGAAAGCCCAGTAAGCCGTGTCCCCCTGTCCAACCCGGATGACTTTTCCGGATGTGCTATTTTCAAATCGCTTCGGATCCATGAATTTGTCCTTTGGGTTGCCTTCTCAACCTCTGCGCGTCTCATGTTTCCGGCAGGGGGCCGAGTTCGGTCATCGGGAAGCCGGGGGGAAGAACGGTATACTCGCTCATAGCGCCAGCCCCATTTCTTTCAGCACGTCGCGCAGGGCGCGGTCCGCCGCCGTCCGTTCCTCCTCAGCCTCGCGCAGCAGTACCATAGCTTCCTCCAATGGCAGAGTTTCCTCCTGCCCGTTTACGCTGACGTAGCGACTAGGAGAAAGGTTATAGTCATTGCGGGCGGCATCCTCGCGGGTGATAATCGCGGCAAACCCTTCCTCGGCCCGCCAGCCGTGATATACGTTCGCGATGGCGGCGATGTCGGCGTCGGTCAGGTAGTTCTTGGGCCGGCCTTTGCCATAGCGCCGGCTGGCGTTGATGAGCAGAATCTCGCCGGGGTGGCGCTTTTTGCGGTGGATGACAATGATCACTCCCGGCGCGGTGGTGTTGTAGAAAAGATTTTCGGGCAGCAGAAGCACCGCCTCGATCAGATCTCCCTCCACGAAGGCCTTGCGGATATCGCGCTCGCGGTTAGAGCCCTGGTTGCCGCTACCGCGGCTGACCGCGCCGGTATCCAGCACGACCGCCATGCGCCCGGTCTCATTGAGCGAGGCCAGCATGTGCTGCAGCCAAGCCCAGTCGGCGCTGGAGGCAGGCGGGATGCCGAGGCCGAAACGGTCGTAGGGGTCGTTTTCGTAGAGATCGGTCGGGAAGTTCTGATTCCACATCGGGTTGGCCACCACGACGTTGAAGGTTTTCAGGCGGCCAGCGTCGTCCTTGAAGGCTGGGTGGCGCATGGTGTCGCCGATGCGGATGTCAGCCTCCAGGTCGTGGATGACGGCGTTCATACGCGCCATCGCAAAAGTTGCCGAGTTGATTTCCTGCCCGAAAAGACGCAGCGGCTGAAGGGAGGTCGGCAGCCGCCGCCGGTTGTTCTCCTGGACGCCGTGCGTTTCCAGCAGGCGCAGGTGGCATTTGATGAGCAGACCGCCGGAGCCGCAGCAGGGGTCGTAGATGCGCTCACCCGGCCGCGGCTCAATGAGCCGTGCCATGAGCACCGCTACTTCGCGCGGGGTGTAGAACTCCCCGGCGCTCTGGCCGCTATCTTCGGCGAACTTGCGCAGCAGGTACTCGTAGGCGCGCCCGAGCACGTCCGGCTCCACGTCGTCGAGACCCAGCCGGTGGCGGGAGAGTACCTCAATGAGCTGCGCCAGGTAGTCGTCCGGGACAATGCGCTGTCCGGCTGTGGTGGCGTTAAAGTCCACTATGTCAATCACGCCCTGCAGGCGAGGGTTCTCGCGGGCCACAGCGCGGACTGCGTCGGTCAGGTACTGGCCCAGGCCGGCTGGGGCGTGGGTGCGGATCGCCTCCCAACGTGCGTTTGCCGGTAGGTAGAATCGCACGAGTCGGTGATCTTGCTCCACCAAGCGCGGGGCCTCCTTGCCCAGTTCGGTCTTCAGATGCGCCACTTCATCGTCAAAAACATCGGACAGCCGCTTGAGGAAGCCCAGCGGGAGAATATAGTCCTTGAATTTGGCGGAGTCTACAGGCCCGCGGATGGCGCAGGCGGCGTCCCAGAGCCAGGTTTCCAGTGTCGTTACATCCATAATCCATCCTCGCTTTGAAAGGTTTTCTTCGATCAGGTCATCCACGTCCTGCTTGCCCGAGCCGGTGGCAGGTCCGGGTGCGGGGCGGAGGTCTTTTGCCGGCTGTTATTGGGTGTTTTGTGGCAGGTTAGGCGTCCGATCGGCTGTTCTCGTGAATCCCGGCGTCCGAAACGACAAAACGCCCCGCCTTCCGTACTTGACGGCGGGCGGGTCCTGGGGCGGAATCACTTTCGCCGCGCGGGACCACACACCAACTGGCCTGCGCCTGGAGCTGTGTTGGTTTTAGTTTCTAAATCGAGAAAGCGACGTGTCCAAGTTTTCAAAGTTTCGTCTTTGATGTATTTTCGAAGCAGGTGGGAGGCGCCTCTCGCTCCCCCAAACTACTAACCCGAGACTATCTCTTTCCTTGGGGGCACGGGCCACTGATCCGCTCATTTTGGGAGCGGAGTTTCCACGCTTCCGGATGAACCGGCGACTTGAGGCATAGATCGTGCCGCGCCGTAGCCCTACAGGCCCATATTATAAAACTCGCTTTGGGAACTGCCACAAACCAGGTGGTTCTCGAAGGGGCGTTGATTTTCTCGGGTCGCCGCCTCAGAAAAAAAAGTTCTCGCTCTCAAACCTTGTCAATTCTTGGTGCGACGGCCCACAACCGCCGCCATCTTTATCTGAACTCTATCGTTCATCACCCCAGGTTCCTAAGGATCACGTGGTTTGCTATCCCACAGGAGTATGGTAATTTGACAAGGTAGCAGGAAACTTGGGTAAGGAGTGCGCCATGGGGGGCTACGATGCGGCCGTGAAGGTTGTTTTGTCCCACTGCCGGCAGGCCGCGCTGGAATATTTTCTTGGACTGGATGTGGCGGAATCTGAGCTCTTGGAACTTCCTCAGGAAACGGCTACGGTCAGGCGGAGCGATTTCCCCATTCGGGTGCACACGTCCGACGGGCGTGTCTTTATTGTTCTCCTGGAAGTTCAAAGCCGGTGGGAACCCCAAGTCCCCTTGAAGCTTTTGGAATACGATGTTCGCTACCGCTTGAAAACGGGTCTTACGGTCTATCCCGCAGTGATGCTTCTCGTTCCCAGCGGAAACGTGGTGGAATCCTTTGAGAACGACTTCATTCACTACCGGTTTCGGGTCATTTCCCTTGCGGCTATGGACGCTCGAAAGGTGCTGGAATCAGGAAATCCGTGCCTCATGCCTTTTGTTGGGCTCATGCGGGGAGGCTCCGAAGTTTTTCAAATGGCCGAAGAGGTCATCTACGAATCACAGCTCAAACGAAGCGACAAGGCGGATCTTTTGACCGGCATGGCACTCCTTTCAGGCTTGGTGGACAAGGATTTACCCAGGAAATTGCTGGATCGCAGGAGGGATATTATGACGGAATCCTATGCCTATGAACTGATCAAGAAGGAAGGCTATGAAGAGGGTCTCCGTTCGGGGATAGAACGCGGAAGACAAGAGGGATTAGAGCAGGGATTAGAGAAGGGATTAGAGAAGGGATTAGAGCAGGGATTAGAGCGGGGATTAGAGCAGGGAATGCAGCAGGGAACGTTGGAGGCCACGAGGGAACATATTATAGAAACGCTGGATGCACGGTTTCAGGATATTCCCAAAGACGTCCTGCGTTGTCTTCGAAGGATCCAAGAGGTGGATGCTTTGAAAATCCTTTTCAAGAGAGCTCTAAGGGTTCGCTCCCTCGACGAATTCCAGGAATCCCTGAAACGCCTTCTTGATTAGCTTAATTCCTTAATCCGTGAGGTTCTGTCTATAAATAAAAGTATCATGCTGAATGTATCGTATTGAATTTCATTCTCTTTTGTGCTCTAGGGTCTCCTGTCACAATTTCAGCCGGCAGGTGCTCTCATGAAAAGAATCGAGACTGAACAATCGACGAAGGCGGTCTACATGGCGTTGCTCACGTGAGATTCGAACCAGTTCAGGATACCTTCTCTGTGGCTCTTTATGGCGGATGAAGATGTGACGGAGTCATTGTGACAAGCACGAAGTTCCTGGAAAACCGACGATCGCTCCCACTGGCATGTGTCATGAGCAGGCGGGCCGTCAAAGGCGAAGTCGGCGATTTACGATCATCGGGGAACCGGTGCTCTCGGTTATGTCTCCGTTGGTGTTCCCGCCTTCGACCCTTCTTGACTGTTTGAAGGCGTAACAGACGGTGCCGAGCCCATTGGCAGAGACGTTCCGGCTTCCCCGATAAACACAACTCAGGTTCCGGTCATGGCAGGGATTCCAGGACCTTGAGAAGGTTGGGGACAGTGTCCTTAGGGGAAACCGGGGACCATACTTTTAGAAGAATGCCGGAAGAATCAAAGAGGAAAGCCGAACGCGTGATGCCCTGCACCTTTTTGCCTCGAACCACCTTTTCTCCCCAGACTCCTAAGGCTTCAGCCACCAAATGGTCCGAATCGGATAGCAGAGGGTAACATAGGCCATGCTTTTCGGCGAAGCGTTTCTGCGTCCCGGGGGAATCGGGGCTGATCCCTAAAACCTTCACCCCCAAGCCCTCCAGTTGCTGGAGAGCTTCCTGCACCGAGACGGCCTGAGCTGTGCAACCTCCCGTGTTGGCCCGAGGGTAAAAAAAGATGAAGAGTTTAGATCCGGCAAAGTCTTCGGGACGCACCACGTTGCCGTCCTGATCCAAAAGGGAAAAGGAGGGCACGGAATCCCCGGGGGCCAACGACGCGGGCTGGAGTGATGCGCACATGAAGCGGCTCCTTTCATGACCTATAATCGGCGTTAATTTTTACGTAATCATACGAAAAATCGCATGTATACACGGTTTCCGACTCGGTTCCTTCTCCTAGCTCCAAGGTGATGTGAATATCCTTTTCTCGAAGCACGGCCGACGCTTTGGCTTCCAGGGTTTCGTCTTGAACGGGTTGCCCGTTTTGAAAAATGCGCACATCGTCAAAAAATAAACTGACACGGTGAGGATCAAAATCCACGCCGGAGCGGCCGGCTGCCGCGACGACTCTTCCCCAATTGGCGTCCTGACCGAAAAGGGCGGTCTTGACCAAGGGGGAATTCGCAATAGTCCTCGCTACTTGCAAGGCACGTTCTCGCGTGCCGGCTTGAGAGACCGTAACCGTCACGAACTTGGTGGCTCCTTCACCGTCTCGAACGATCTGCTGCGCAAGATCCAGACAAACCTGAGTGAGCAGCTCACCGAAAACTTTGGCTTTCGAAGATAAGGGATCCGTGATGAGGTCATGATCAGCAGAACCGCTTGCCAGAACCAGGACCGTATCATTGGTGCTGGTATCCCCGTCCACGGTGATTCGATTAAAGGAACGGTTCACGGATTCGGTGAGCCAATAGGCCAGCACTTCTGGCGTCAGGCACGCATCGGTGGCCACGAAGGCCAGCATGGTGGCCATGTCGGGAGAGATCATGCCGGATCCTTTAGCCATGCCGCCGCAGGTGATAGGGGTGCCGTCAAGCTGCGTTTGAGCCCAAGCCGTTTTGGGCACCGTGTCCGTGGTCATGATCGCTTTGGCGGCTTCCAGCCATCCTTTGGAATCTAACCCGGCGATGAGCCGAGGATATGCTTCATGCAAAGGTTCAAGGCGAAGTTGCGGCCCGATGACTCCCGTAGATGCCACAAGGACTTGGTGCGAAGCGATACCCAACAAAGAGGCTAAACGTTCGGCGCTTTGGCGAGCCCGCCTTAACCCTTCTTCACCCGTGCAGGCGTTGGCGATGCCCGCATTGATGAGAACCGCTCGAACATAACCTTCACTCGTGCTCAGGTGTTCCTTGCACAAAACCACCGGAGCGGCGCAAAACCGATTGCGTGTAAACACACCCGCAGCAGCCGCCGGAGTGTCAGTGAAAATCAAGGCGCAGTCCAGACGGTTCTTATAACGCATGCCGCTTTCCGCTGCGGCCACTCGAACCCCCCGCACATGAAAGGTACCTCTCTGCACGCACCCGAGCTTTCCTTCCCCATGCATGAATTTCCGCCTCACTTTCCGCAACACTTTTTATATTTTTTCCCGCTGCCACAAGGGCAGGGATCGTTCCGACCCACCTTCTTGTCCTTTTTGACCGTTTGCGGCGTGCTCGGGCCGTCGGCAGGGCCGTAATACATGGGCTGGTTTTCCTGTTCGCGGCGAAGCTGCTGAACCTCTTCTTCCCGGCGGATCTGAATGTGAAACAGAATCCGCACGGTTTCTTCTTTGAGCCGATGAATCATGTCATCAAACAGAGCATGTGCTTCTCTCTTGTATGCCACCAAAGGATCCTGCTGCGCATAGCCTCGAAGCCCAATGCCCTCCTTGAGATGATCCATGTTCAGAAGATGGTCTTTCCACAGACTGTCGAGGGTCTGGAGCAAGACGTAGTTTTCCAGATCCCTCATAAGGGTTTCGCCGAATTCCTTTTCCCGTGCAGCGTACCTTTCCTGAACCCGCTGCCAGAGAAGTTCCTTGAGGTCTTCCGGGCTCATGTCGGCAAGTTCGGAAGCCGAAGGCACCAGTCCCGGTCCAAAGAGACGTTGGACTTCCGTTCTCAAAGCTTCCAGATTCCAATCTTCGGCGTATGATTTTTCGTCTGTGTTGGATTCTATGATATCCGCCAGGAGTTCTTCGGCCATATCCATGATGGCGGGTTTAAGATCACCGCCTTTAAGGGCTTCTCGACGTTGGCGGTAGATGACTTCACGCTGTTGGTTCATCACATCGTCGTATTCCAAAAGGTGCTTACGAATACTGAAATTCTGAGCTTCCACCCGTTTTTGGGCATTTTCGATGGCTCGAGACACCAACCGATGTTCAATGGGTTCTCCTTCTTCCATGCCGATGCGCTGCATCAAACCCGAGATGCGATCAGCGGCGAAAATGCGCATAAGATCGTCTTCGAGGCTAAGGTAAAAGCGCGAAGAACCGGGATCCCCTTGACGACCCGCACGGCCGCGCAGCTGGTTGTCGATGCGCCGAGCTTCATGGCGTTCCGTGCCCAGGATGTGCAATCCTCCCAGTTCGGTCACTCCAGGGCCGAGCACGATGTCCGTCCCTCGGCCGGCCATATTGGTGGAAATGGTCACGGCACCCTTTTGACCTGCTCGGGCGATGATTTCCGCTTCTTTTTCATGATGCTTGGCGTTGAGCACTTGATGGGGAATACCCTCGCGCTTGAGCATGCGACTGAGCATTTCCGACTTGTCGATGCTCACCGTGCCCACCAGTACAGGACGCCCCTGGGTGTAGAGCTCTTTGATTTCTCGTACGACCGCCTGAAATTTTTCCCGTTCCGTTCGATAGATGCAATCCGGGTAATCTATGCGGATCATGGGCTTGTGCGTGGGAATCACCACCACTTCCAATTTGTAAATCTTGGCGAATTCTTCCGCTTCCGTATCGGCCGTACCGGTCATGCCTGCCAGTTTTTTGTACATGCGAAAGTAGTTCTGAAAAGTGATGGAAGCCAAGGTCTGGTTTTCATTTTCCACACGTACGCCTTCTTTGGCCTCCAGAGCCTGATGCAAACCATCACTGTAGCGCCGGCCAGGCATAAGACGCCCAGTGAATTCATCGACAATGATCACTTTGCCGTCTTTGACGATGTAGTCCACATCTTTCTGGAAAAGGGTGTGGGCCCGGAGAGCTTGCTGCACATGGTGCAGAAGGTCCATGTTTCGAGGATCGTAAAGATTATCGACACCGAGCAGGGATTCGGCGGCGGCGACCCCTTCTTCGGTGAGGGTGACCGTGCGGCTTTTTTCTTCCTTTGTGTAATGAATGTCGGGTTTTAGGTGAGGAATGATGCGGTTGACCCGCACATAGAGCTGCGTGGATTTTTCCGCCGGACCTGAAATGATGAGAGGAGTTCTCGCCTCGTCGATGAGGATGCTGTCCACTTCATCCACGATGGCGTAATGAAGTTCGCGCTGCACCATATCTTCCAGGCGAAACTTCATGTTGTCCCGAAGATAATCAAACCCGAACTCATTGTTGGTTCCGTAGGTGACATCGCAGTCGTAGGCGGCCTTGCGTTCTCGGTCGTCCAGCCCGTGGACGATGCAGCCCACCGTAAGGCCGAGAAACTTGTAAACGGCACCCATCCATTCACTGTCGCGTTTGGCCAGGTAATCATTGACGGTGACCACATGGACACCGCGACCCGTCAAAGCATTAAGGTAGACCGGCATGACGGCTACCAAGGTTTTGCCTTCGCCCGTTTTCATTTCGGCGATTTTGCCTTGATGCAGCACGATACCGCCGATGAGCTGCACGTCAAAGGGACGCATGCCCAGGGTTCGTGTGGCTGCTTCTCGTGCTACCGCAAAAGCTTCGGGCAAAAGATCGTCCAAAGGTTCCCCTCGCGAGACCCTTTCGCGAAATTCCGCCGTTTTGGCTTGCAGAGCCTGATCGCTCAGTTTTCTCAGGGACGGTTCCCACTGAATGATGGCGTCCACAAGAGGAGCGATGCGTTTGATGTTGCGTTCATTGTGGGTTCCGAAAACCTTTCTTAAAAGGGCACCGATCATGGTGGCGATTCTCCTTGATTGAGGTGAAAAGCGACCCTTAGGGCCGCCGCCTCGGTTCTATAACGCACAAGGGACGGAAATTCAACGAAACGATCCTGAAAGGCGAAAGAGCGGATGAGGGGGTATTTACGCGAGAACCCGCAGGAGCAAGGTCTTTCATGGCGTTTAAGGGCAAGTGGGTAAGGTTTTTCATGGCGTTTGGAGGTAGAGGCGAGGCGGCGCCTCGCCTCTACAAGCGTGAAACCGCGTCTTTTCCTGGAAGCATGGGCATTCCGCCTGCATGATGTGCGTCGCCTCCGAAACATGAGCTTGGCGGGAACCGAGGTTCCGGGGAAGCCATGGTATTCTTCTATGCCGGCCGAGCCTGAAGGTTTCGGCCGCTACCCCATCTGCAGAGGCCGCATTGTGAGTCCGCCCCAAAGGATTGTCGTGCCTCAATGGCTTGGGGGCGGACACACCGGTCCGCCCCGACGAGGGTGACCGAGAATTTATCCCTGGAAGTGCGGAGGTCCCACCTGCACAAACAGGGGGCCAGACGCCCGCGCTCCCAAGAAAACAAAGGGTTTGGGACGTAGGAGCACGGTTCTGTCCCCCTATATCTTGGCCTGAAACGGCCCATTCCAAGCACTCGGTCACACTTTTCGCAAGAAGGCCAACGCTGGAACGTTCTGACGGCTCGTACGCCGCGCCTTCGTCGTCCCTCTGGAAAAGGCGCTCAGGGGTTCCTTCGAAAATTCCCGGCCTGTGAGAAATTCTTGACACAAGCAGCAGGCTTTGTTAAAGACCCAAATAAAAAAACGGTGTTTTGTTATATGAAACAAGTGGGGCAACCAAACGCCATTGAAAAAGCACTGCAGGTCCTTTTGGCCTTTCAGGTGGACCGGCCGCGCTGGGGTGTGCGTGAACTGGCGGCTCATTTAGGGTTTAGCCCGGCGACCATTCAGAGGATTTTGCAGACCTTGAAGGCTTACCATTTCATAGATCAGGACCCTCAAACCCAGCAGTACCGACTGGGGCCCATCTATTACCGTTTTCTGGAGGTGCTGCAGAGCCAGCATGGCATCGTGCAGGAAGCGGGTCCCATCATGCGTCGCCTGGCTTATGAAACGGGTGAAACGGTGCATCTTAATGTGGTGGACGGGCGTGAGAGGCTGTGCATTGAGAGTGTGGAATCCATGCAGTCGCTCAAGGCCGGTATGCCTGTAGGAAACCGTTCGCCGCTCTATGCCGGAGCTTCTTCCAAGTGTCTTCTGGCTTTTTCTCCAAGGGCCTTCGTCGAAGGTTACCTGGCTGAACTGCGCCCCACGGCTTTGACCGCCAACACCATCGTGGATCTGGAAAAGCTCAAAGCCGAAATGGACGTCATCCGTCATCGGGGTTGGGCGGAAAGCTTGGCGGAGCGCACCTTGGGGCTTGGGTCCTTGAGTGTGCCCATCTTTTCCCACAACGGCCATCTCCTGGCGGCGCTCAGCCTGGCGTTGCCGGAACTTCGGTTTCAAGACCCGGAGCACAAAAAGCGCTGTCTCGGACAGCTTTTGGAAGCAGGGGGTGCATTGTCTCGACGCATGGGCTGGCGGGGGTCCTATCCCAAGATCCATGCGTAGGACGGGCGGTGAGAAAGACTGGGACAAGGAGAAGGGGAACACCATGACGAGTGAAGCCAGGGCGTTAAGCGGCATCAAGGTGTTGGATCTTTCGCGCGTTCTTGCGGGGCCGTATTGTTCCATGATGCTGGGGGATATGGGAGCGGATGTGATCAAGGTGGAGCGTCCTGGAGCCGGGGACGACACGCGCCAGTGGGGCCCTCCGGAAGCGGGTGGAGAAGCTGCTTATTACCTGTGTGTGAATCGGAACAAGCGCAGCATCACGGTGGATCTGAAAAAGGAAGAAGGCCGGGAAATCATTCGAACCCTGGCTTCTCAAAGCGATATTCTGATCGAAAACTATAAAGTGGGCACGTTGCCCAAGATAGGCCTGGGTTATGAAGATCTCAAAAAGATCAATCCCCGTTTGATCTATTGTTCCATTACCGGATTCGGTCAAAACGGGCCTTACAAGGACAAGCCCGGCTACGATTTCATGATTCAGGGCATGGGCGGTATCATGAGCATCACCGGGGATCCCGAAGGGCCTCCCATGAAGGTGGGCGTAGCCATTGTGGACATCACGGCCGGTCTTTTTGCGTGCAGCGCCATTTTGGCTGCCCTCTATCATAGGACCATCACCGGGCGAGGCCAATATATTGATATAGCCTTGCTGGACGCCGTGGTGGCCTGGCTGGCCAACGTCGGCAGCAACTATCTGGTTTCCGGAGAACTTCCGAAACGATACGGAAACGCTCACCCCAACATCGTGCCTTATGAACCGTTCAAGTGCAAAGACGGCACGTACGTCGCCCTTGCGGTGGGAAACGATCGACAATGGCAGGATTTTTGTCGTTTAGCCGGCTTGGAGTCTTTGGCGGATGATCCGCGGTTTGCCACCAACCCGCAGCGGGTCATTCACCGCAAGGAACTGATCCCTTTGGTCGCCCAAGCCATGTTGCAAAAGACCGGCAACGAATGGCTGGAAGCCCTGGATCGGCTCAAGATTCCTTGTGGGCCCATCAACACACTGGATCGAGTGTTTTCGGACCCTCAAGTGCTGGCTCGAGAAATGGTGGCGGAGGTCCCCCATCCGACGGCCGGTTCCGTCAAGCTGGTGGCAAGCCCCATGAAGTTTTCGGAAACACCCTGTGTCATTGAAAGGCACCCACCCCTTTTGGGTGAACACACGGAAGAAGTGCTTCGAAGCGTTCTCGGTTACTCAGAGGAAAAAATCCAAAAGCTTCGTGAACAGGGGGTCATTTGAGAAAAGCCATGGGTGAGGCCTTGATCGTTTTTGTCAATGGTGTGCTGGGGGTTTTCCTAGGTATGGGAGTCCTTTACGGAGCCATGCATCTGCTGGCCTGGCTTGTAGGGCGTGTGGCCAAGGAGGGGCAATCGTGAGCTTAGGCTTTCTGGATCTGTGGGCTCAGATGGGCCTTTTGGCCGTCACCCCCGGTATGGTCTTTATGTGGGTGGTATCCGGGATTCTCTTTTATCTGGCCATTGCCAAGCAATTTGAACCACTGTTGTTGTTGCCCATCGGATTCGGCATTCTTGTGGCCAATCTGCCTCTGACGGGCTTGATGGAACCCGGTGAAGGGCTTCTGTGGCGTTTCTATCATTACGGCCTGCAGTGGGAAATTATTCCTCCGGTCATTTTCTTGGGCTTGGGGGCCATGACCGATTTCGGGCCCATGTTGGCGCGACCCTCTCTGATCTTTTTAGGAGCAGGCGCCCAAGTGGGTGTCTATGTCACTTTTTTCCTCGCCAGGCTTATGGGCATGTCGCTGCCGGAAGCGGCCACCACGGGAATCATCGGAGGCGCCGACGGTCCCACCACCATTTATCTCGCCACAAGGCTCGCCCCGCATATGCTAGGAAGCTGTGCCGTAGCCGCCTATTCCTACATGGCCATGGTGCCTATCATTCAACCTCCGGTGATGAAGCTTCTCACCACGCCCGCTGAACGGGCCATTGTCATGAAGAAATCCCGTAAGGTCCCTAAGCTGGAGCGCATCCTTTTTCCCATTGTGGCCACACTGGTGACCATTCTGGTGGTACCCGCATCGGCTCCCCTGATGGTCATGTTCATGCTTGGAAATCTCTTTCGCGAATCCGGTGTTGTGGAACGTCTGGCCGGGGCCGCTCAAAATGAGCTCATGAATATTGTCACCATCTTCCTCGGCTTATCCGTTGGAGCCACCATGAACGCCGCCACTTTTTTACAGCCTAAGGTCATCTTCATTTTTGTGCTCGGTTTGGTGGCCTTTGCCGTGAGCACAGCTTCAGGGGTGCTTTTCGCCAAGTTCATGAACTTGTTTCTCAAGGACAAAATCAACCCTCTTATCGGCGCCGCAGGAGTGTCCGCCGTGCCCATGGCCGCTCGAGTGGTGCATCAAGTAGGTAGTGAAGCCAACAAGAAAAACTATTTGCTCATGTTTGCCATGGGCCCGAACATTGCCGGCGTTATCGGGACCATTTTGGCGGCGGGAGTGTTCCTTGCGATGTTGCAATGAGACGCTTTGATGCGGTCATCAAGGTTTTCGTTAAGGACGCATGCTTCGTAAACTTCACGAACTTTGAAGGAGGAATCCACATGGCTGAAGACGTTCTGGCCCCTATGGTGGGGAAAATTTTGAAAATCAAGGTGAAGCCCGGCGATACGGTGCAGGAAGACGACGAGGTGCTGGTGATGGAATCCATGAAATTGGAAACTTCCGTGCATGCACCCTGCAGCGGTGTCGTCAAGGAGATCAAAGTTTCCGAAGGCGACCGCGTTGAAGAAGACGATGTTTTGATGGTCATCGAATAAACACGTAAGGGGGACGCTCATGCAGTTTGAACTCACCGAAGAACAGCGCATGGTGCAGGAACAGGCGCGCCGTTTTGCCGAAAAAGAGATCCTTCCGACGGTGGAGGAAGAAGAGCGGGGCCATGTGTTTAACCGAGAACGGTTAAAAAAGATGGGGGAATTGGGCTTTTTCGGGTGCTGCATTCCTGAGGAATACGGGGGAAACGGCATGGGCTTCGTGGAATCGGTGCTCATGACCGAGCAGATCGCCAAAGTGTCCCCTTCTTGGCGTGTGCCTTTCAACATGCAGAACATCGGTCCCGCCATCACCGTGAATCAATTCGGCACGGAAGAGCAAAAGAGGACCTACATTCCCGGTTGGGTTTCCGGAGAAAAGATCGGCTTCTTTGCCATCACCGAACCCAATGCCGGTTCCGATGTGGCGGGGATGCGCACCACGGCCAAGGACATGGGGGACCATTGGGAACTCAACGGCCAAAAGATGTGGATCAGCAACGCTCCCGTAGCCGATGTGGGTCTGGTTTACGCTTACACGGACAAGGAAAAGAAATACAAGGGAATGACCTGCTTTATTGTGGATGTGGCCAACAATCCCAACATTGAGCGGCGTGCCATTGAAACGAAGCTGGGTCTTCATTGTTCCCCTACGGGAGAACTTATTTTTGACGGAGCGAAGATTCCCAAGGACGCTGTGTTGGGTCAGGTGGGGGAAGGGTTCAAGATCTGTATGTGGATGCTCAATAACACGCGCTTGAGCTGTGCCGCCGGTGCCTTGGGGGTTTCCGGAGCGTGTTTGGAGCTGGCCGTCAAATACGCCAATGAACGCACCCAGTTCGGCAACCCCATTTCCACTTACCAGATGATTCAGGCTCAGATCGCCGAAATGGCCGCGGAACATGAAGCCGCCAAATGGCTTGTCTACCATGCGGCCTATCTTAAGGATCAAGGCAAGCCCAACCAGCTGCAAACGTCCATTGCCAAGTATTTCGCTTCGGAAAGCGCGGTGCGCGCGGCCAACGAAGCCATGAAGATCTTTGGATCCTATGGATTTTCCACGGAATACCCCATTGAACGCTACTATCGGGATGTCAAGTCCTATCAGATTGTGGAAGGGACCAGCAATGTGCAGAAGATGATCATCGCCGGCATCACGTGCGGCCATCAGCCGAACCGATAGAAGGAAGGGGAGTCAGGGGGTATGGCACCGGAGTGGAAAGAGCTGACGGAAAAATTCCAAGCGGAACGGGAAAGGCTTCGAGCGGGCGGTGGCTCGGAGCTTCAGGCCAAGGAACACGCGAAAGGGAAGCTTACCGCCCGGGAACGCATCGATCTTTTGTTCGATCCCGGCACCTTTGAGGAACTGGACCTTTTTGCCAAGCACATCGGCCGGGATTACGGGTTGGACAAAAGGGAGTTACCCGCCGATGGGGTCATTATCGGCTATGGGGAAATCAACGGTCGAGGTTGCATGGTTTATGCGGAAGATTTTACCGTGGTGGCCGGCACCTTTGGGGAAATGCACGGGCGAAAGATCTGCAAAATCATCGACATGGCCCGAAAATACGGTTACCCCGTTGTAGGAATCAATGATTCGGGTGGAGCCCGCGTGACCGAACAAATGGGGGCTTTGAGCCAATACGGTCAGTTGTTCTATCGTCACGTGGCGGCTTCGGGCGTTGTCCCTCAAATCGCTCTTATCATGGGTCCTGTGGCCGGCGGCCAGGCCTATTCGCCTGCGCTTATGGACTTCATCTTCATGGTGGACAAAACCAGTTCCATGTTCATTGCCGGTCCCCCCTTAGTGGAAGCGGTGGTCTACGAAAAGACCGACGAACAATCCCTGGGAGGGCCCAAGGTGCATGGGCGCATTACGGGAGTTTCCGACGGCACCATGGCGGATGATCGCCAATGTTTAGAACAAACACGGCGCCTTTTGTCCTATCTGCCTCTGAACAATAAGGAACTGCCTCCTTATGAGGTGCCCGAAGATAGTCCGGATCGAGAAACCAAGGAACTGGAAGAGATCATTCCGACGGACCAGAAGAAACTCTACAACATGCGCCGGGTCATCGAGGTGGTTTTTGATCGGGGCAGTTTCTTTGAACTGAAAAAGGAATTCGCCCAGAACCTCATCATCGGCTTCGCCCGCCTTAACGGCCATGTGGTCGGTGTTGTGGCCAATAACCCCATGAAATACAACGGTGCCTTGGACTACAATGCGGCGGACAAAGGATCTCGTTTCATAAGATTTTGCGACGCTTTCAATATTCCTTTGATCAATCTGCAGGATGTCCCGGGCTTTCTCATCGGTACACGATCGGAACACAACGGCATCATTCGTCACGGCGCCAAAATGCTTTATGCCTACGCGGAAGCTACCGTGCCCAAAATCACCTGCGTTGTGCGAAAGGCCTATGCGGGAGGCTACCTGGCCATGTGCAGCAAGGACTTGGGAGCGGACGTGGTCTTTGCTCTGCCTACAGCCGAAATCTGCCTCATGGGCCCTCAAGGAGCGGTGAACATTCTATTTCGTAAGGAAATTGCCTCCGCTCAGGATCCAGAAAAGATACGCGCCGAACGTGAAGCCGAATTCATGGAACGCTACGTCAATCCCACTTATGCTGCCGGCTTGCAGCACGTGGATGATATCATCTTGCCTGCGGAACTGCGCCGACGCCTCATAAGAGCTCTGGAAATGACCCTGGACAAGGACGAAGAAGCTCCGGAGCGCAAGCACGGCATCACGCCTGTGTGACGCGCGCCTGGAAGGGGGAAGGAGCCGCCGTGACGGCATCTTTTCCCCTTTTTCATTTCCTAAAAAGGTTGTTTCTTCTCGACAAAAATTGTACGAAATCTTTTGAAGTCTTTGGTGGGTTTCCAATGGCTGAGGCTATTGGAAAGGGAGCCGGAGTGAATGGAGGATCAAAAGAAAGGAGAGGCGTATGAGGAAGCTTGCATTGGTGGGAATGTTGGTCATGTGTCTATTTATCGGACAGGCTCAGGCCCAATCGGCCAAGGTGCTGGTGGCCACGGGAGGGATCGGCGGCGTTTATTACTATTACGGCACACAGGTGGCTGAAATTCTGACCAAGAACAATGCGGTTCCTGCGACGGCGATTCAGACCGCGGCCTCCGTGGACAATATGCTTCTCATTCGAGACAAGACGGATCCGGACAAGAAAACCTATTTTCTGGCCACGGTGCTTCCTGACACCGCCTACTTTACCTTCACCGGAAAGCATGAGAAGTTTGCGGACAGACCTGCCAAAGCCAGTATTTTATGGATGATGTACCCGAATTACCTGCATGTGGTGACCACCGACCAGTCCGGGATCAAAACCTTAGCCGACCTCAAAGACAAACGTGTTTCCACTGGGGCTCCTGGAAGCGGCACCGAATTTACCGCGCTGAATCTGTTGAAGGCGGCGGGCATCAATCCCGAAGGGTTCAAGAAATGGGAAAAACTCGGGGCCAAGGAATCCGATGAAGCTTTGGCCAACGGGACCATTGACGCTTACTTTTGGTCCGGCGGGTTGCCCACAGGAAGCGTTGTGGAACTGGCTAACACCTTGAAACGCAAGGGCATGAACTTGGCCTTGGTGCCTCTGCCGGAAAAGGATCCTGGAGTCGTTGCTTTCATGAAGGAGTTTGAGGGCCTCGTGGATCCGACTATGGTCAAGAAGGAAGTCTATTCTTTGACCGAAGATGTTCCTACTCTGGCGTTCTGGAACATGTTCGTGGCGCCCGACAGTCTTCCCGAAGATTTGGCATACACAATCACTAAGACGGTTTTTGAAAACCTGGAAACGCTCCATGCTTCGGTGAAGCCGTCCAAGGACACGACAGCGGAGAATACGGCTCGCTTTGTCGGCAAAACGGCTATTCCGTTCCATCCCGGGGCTGTGCGTTACTTTAAGGAAAAGGGCCTTTTGAAATAGCAGGATTGTTTCGGGCATGAGCGTGCGCCCTACGGTGATCAGCCTGACGGTTTTGCTTCTCGCACTGTTCACCGTAGGGTTTTTCTTGAAACCTGTCCGGTTGGTTCATGAAGGCCGGTCTCGTGTGGTGCTTCTGTACCGTTTTCAAAAAGGCGCCTGGCATTTCGTCAACTCGGTAACCCTCAAACCGGTAACCATTCATTTTCAAGTGCTTTCCCAGTTTGACCATTTCTCCATGGAAACGGATGAGGAGACCGAAAACTACTACACATCAGGAACTTACGAGATCGACGCTCTTTTATCCCGCCAGAAGACGTCCTCGCTCAAGCTGTGCAGTGTGCAAGGGATCGTGCTCTCCTTTGGTGACGACAGGTGGGAGATTCAAGACGGCTGCTTGGAGGTGACTCTGTTATGGACGTTTTGATTCGAAGACTTGTGTATGTGCTGGCCATCGTGGGAACGCTCTATCATCTCTACCTAGTCGTTCACCCGTATACCCCCATGTCATCATTCCATTTTTCCATCCTGGACCTGACCCAGGTGCAGCGGGCCACTCACGTGTGCATGATTGCACTTCTTGGGTATTGGGTATGCATCTACAAATTGAAAGCTCGAAGCCTGTGGGGTGCACTCCCATTACTGGTGATGACAGCCTTTCTTACATATGAATTCATACGCTTGGATCTACCCCTGTTCCTGAAGGTTTTGGGCTTTGGGGTCTGGGTTTTAACCATGGTTTCGGTGACCATTCCGCACGTGAGTGCTTACGCCAACCTTTTGTGTGGCATTCTGAGCCTTTTTCCCTTTTTGTACCTTGTGGTCACTTATGAAAAGCTTATCTATCGCGCCATCATGCCGGAACCTTGGGATCTTTTCATGGCTTTTTCGGAAGTCCTTTTGGTCTTGGGAGTGATCTTTCGGCTCAGCGGCCCCATCATGCCGACCTTGGTCATGATCTTTATCCTTTATAATGTTTACGGCCATTACATACCCGGCACCTTCGCCAATCCCGGATTCAGTGTGGATATGTTGCTGGGCAAGATGTATTGCGAAACGGAAGCCGGCATCTTCGGCTCCATTACGGGTGTTTCCTTGAAATACCTCATCTATTTCACCACACTGGGAGCCGTGGTAAGCCAAATGGGGTTCGGCAAGATTCTCGCCAACATTGCCCTTCTTCTGGTGGGCCGTAGCCCCGCATCTCCGGGCCGAGCCAGTTCCGTCATGGCGGTGCTCATGGGGATGTTTTCCGGGTCCGGAGCCGCCGACACTCAGTTTGTGGCAACCCTCACGCGACCCCTTTACGATCAGGTGCGCTACAATCGTCTTGTGGCGGCGGGTGTCATAGCAACAGTAGGTTCCATCGCCTATATTACCCCTCCGGTCATGGGGTCCGTTTCGTTTATCATGGTGGAACTTCTCTCCATTCCCTACTCCATGATCATTGTGATGGCTACAGGGCCGATGCTGCTCTATCTGCTGGGTATTGTGCTTTATAATGAATTGTACGTACGTCGTGAAAAACTGCCTCATCTGGAGATCACCGCCACGACCAACTGGGCGTATTTTTGGCGCTACTGTTATATTTTCCTCCCCATCCTTGTGATTATTGCTTTGATTTACCGAGGTTTTGCCATCAATTTGACCGTGTCTGTAGCCATCGGGCTGTTTTTATTGTTCGCCTATGCCGACGGATCGGTGAGGCCTCCTGTGAGCAAAGTCTGGGATGCTCTGGAAGAAGGTACCGTGTCCCTTTTGCACATCGCCAGTGCGGTCATCGCGGCGAACATGATCATGTCCATGATGGTGCTCAGCGGTTTGGCGTCCAAGTTTTCCATCGTCATGTTAAAGATCAGCGGCTCAAGCCTTCTTTTGGCTACGCTGTTCACCGGTGTTTTCAGCCTCATTTTGGGCATGGGTGTCCCTCCCATCGCAACCTATGTTCTGACTTCGGCTCTCACCGCGCCCACGATTCAAAAATTGGCCATGATCAACGGCATTCCCGAAGGACCGGCTCTGCTGGCCACGCACATGTTCCTCTTTTACTTTGCCGTACTGGCGGAAGTCACACCGCCTGTGGCGCTTTCGGCCTATGCGGCGGGGGCCGTCATGGGAACGGATCCCATAAAGACCGGTGTCTTCGCCGCGCGCGTGGCTCTGCCCAAGTATTTCATCGGGCTCACCTTTATCTTGTCGCTGAGCGGCACAGGGCTTCTCATTGTTCCAATCACGGAAATCTTTTCCGGATGGGAGGCATTTCAAGCGATTGCGCTACGGTACATGGCCTCCATTGGAGCGGTGATTTTTCTCAATGTGGGAGTGGTAGGCTTTCTGTTTCGACCCCTTTCTATGGTGGAACGATGGATTACAGGCGTCTGCGGCGTCTTGCTCTTTTATCCACAGTTAGGCTTTAACGCCGTCAGCGCAGCCATAGCCATGGCGATCTGCGCCAAGGCATGGGTCACTCGGGCTCAAGAAGCCCAGGTCCAGGCCCAAACGTAGAACAAAAGAAGGGGGTTCCCTCATTATTGCCTGCCACCTAGCCAGCCCGGACCCATAGGGGCGGACGCGGACCCGTGTGTCCGCCCCACCAACCCGTAGGGATGAGTCTTATACCCGAGAACCCCATCCTCAGCCAGAGGTCTTCCCAGGCTTTGGTTGATCAAGAATCCTCACCTTCCGGGCAGGGGTTTGGGAAGGAGGCGCCTTGTCAAATCTTTTCGAAACTCGGGTGGAAACGGCTTTTGCCCGAGACACATGGCTAAAAGATCCATATCGTCCAAGGCCAAAAGATTTTCCAGTTCGTAAAGATCTTGTTCCCCAAGATCCTGAGCATGTTCATTCCAGAAACGGCAAAGGATAAGTTCCAGTTCCTGCGTAGCGCGTCGCCGGCACAAGTAATGAAGTTTCCGGCGCAACCTTTCGAGACATTCCTTTTCGTAAAGATTTCCAGACTCCGCCACCTTTGGGACTCCCCTTCCTTTCGGGCTTCTCTGGTTTCAGCCTGAGGCTCCGTTTTCCCTCGGGCGCCACTGCTTCGCCCACAAGACAATCTGTCGAAGAATCGTCGGATGGTACAGCATGGCCACGTGACTCATGGGCGGTGTCCATTGTAGCTGCCAATGAGACCCAGCGGGTTCCAGAGCTTCCATGGGGAGGACCATATTGTCTACGGGAGAAACCAGAGCCAGGCAGGAGGTGCTTGTGTCGGCGAGGGCTGTTTCATCGTGTTCGATCTTTTGGATGAGGGAGCTTCGATAGGCAAGGGATCGTCCCAGCTTTCCTAAAGCGAAAACGGCTAGGCGGCTGCCTTGATGGGGAGATCCTAAAGTCAGGCAACCGGCCAAGGTTTTGGGCTTGAGCCTGGTGATGGCATGCCGGGCCAAGAGACCGCCCAGGCTGTGACCGATCACAAGAAGGGGACGATCTGGAGCCATGCGATGCAAAGCTTCCAGATCATGACTCAGCCGAGCGCTTAATTGAAAAAAATCCGTCTTCCAGCATGCATAGGACCAGGATCGAACATCTTCAAAGCCGGCCCGCTTCAAAGCCCAATGGATGAACAAAAAAGCGCTGCGGTTGTGATAAAGCCCGTGCAGAGTGACAATAATAGGATTGTTGCCGTCACCTTGTTCTTGGTTCTTTTTACGCTCGGGAAGCCAGCCAAGAGGAAAGGTCAGCACAGCCAAGGTTTGAGCCATGAGAGCCCACAGATACCCTTGGAGGACACACAGTACAAGACGCCCTTGGCATCGAAGACGGAGATTCTCTAGCGCCGGCCCGTTAGCCGTATCGTACCAGTAAAGCACATAGGTCATGCTTGCAAAGAAAAAAACAATCGCCAAAAAAATGGAGAACACTGTCATCATAGATAGCCTTTCTCTTGCAAAAACCCGAAAACGTCTTTGAGTTCCGGGACACTGCCGTCGGGAGGCTCCCTTTTTCCGTTCAGAATCTCGGCAAGAATGTCCCGTTCCCTTTCCGGTCGGCACAGAATCCATAGGCTTTGCATGCCGACAAGACGGGCTGGAGCCATATCCAATTCGTAGGAATCCCCGACCATCCAGCACGGAGCAAAACCCCGTCGACGGGCGGCATCCACAGCTTTTTGAAAGAGATCTTGCGCAGGTTTTTTGACACCCATTCGGTAGCTCAGAAATTGAAAATCCGTCAGGGCCTCGATCTCCGCACAGCGTTTTTGAAACCCAAGGAAAAAAGGATGCCAGATGTTGGAAATGAGACCCACGCTGTGTCCGGCCTGTTTCAGGCGGCGAATCAGCGCCGTCGCTTCCGGAATTTCGCGGACACAGGCTATCTGATCATCCCAGATTCGGCGCACTTCTTGAGCCACAAGGGAAGGTTCAATGTTTGGAAGGAGGCGTGCCACCGCTTCACTGATGGTTTCCGGTGTTTCAGCCCAAAGGGTCATGATGAGCTTTCCGACCGCTTTGGTCTGATGTTCATTCAGACCAAGGGCGGATTCCAAAAGACGTCGAGGGGATTGGGCAGCGCCGGTCACCAGAGTGTGTCCGATGTCAAAGAAAAAAGCGGCTTTTGGCATAGCTTACCCTGAAAGTTTTTATTCCTGTCGAAAAACGGATCCGTCTCGAAGACACCGTTCGGCCCGTTCCAGTTGACGTCCCACGTACAAGGCGTGATTGATGTCCGAAAGAGCTCCATCCCTGGCCAGTTCATGCTGAATACGAGACGCCTTGGTATGCCGATAGGTTTTAAGCGTCACATCTCCATGACGATGTTCCACGACAATGGCGTCCTTGTCGAGACGGATACGAAAATACCCCATGGGATCTTCTCGATACTGAAACGACTTTTCCGCGGCAATGATGGAAGCACGGTCTTCCTGTGCCGTGTCGATGGTGATGGAATGGCTGAAAACCGTAATGGGCCCTGGGGTCGTAGAAAGACGGTGAGCTACATAATGCTGCACGGCCATAAGTCCATAAAAATTAACCAGCCAAGCATCCAGAGCATTGTGAGTACGAAACACCGCAGTGAGCGTCAAAGTGCCTTGAAAAATTCGAAAGAAGATGCTGACTAGGCACGGATGTCCTGTCTCGGCCGTCAGGTCGCGGCGAGGATCCCAAAGGACGGCGTAGGCTTTTCGGTCCTGAAGGTCTCTTCGAAGACGTTCAATAACGGCCTGGAGGCTATCCAGACCGAAATAGGCCCGCAGGCGGTTTCCGTAATTATAGGTTTCGTCAGGTTCTATGGCGCCGCTGAGAATGTCCTGCTGGTATCGGCAAAGTCTTTCCGGATCAAACCCATAGCGTTGCAGCTGTGTGTCGGGAATAGGTCTTGGATTTTCCACCACCACCTTGACGTTCTGTAATTCACGGCGTTCTCCCTTTGCCAAGGTGACGGGTGTCCCGAAACGATAAAGGGTGGCGATTAGATCCTTCCAGGCGCTTAAAGGGTCTTCGGCTACGATCGTGTGAGCTCGAGGATTGCTAGGGTATCCGATCACACGGACTCGAGGTAAGGGTATGCGCAGACGTTGCGTCGGCGTGTTCGGATCGGGTCTGTAGTCTTGAAGAAAGCGAATCAGATCTGCGGCATCGGGATTGTCCTGAGGAGATCCGAAATATCGGATGACCGGCGGCCTTTGGAAATGCTCGGGTCTTACCAGGTTGTCGATCACCCGCCCGGTACCTCGAATACGCACCGGTTTAGGAGTTTCCAGCTCATTGGGTTCATAAGCCACCGAAGATCCTTCATAAGGTTCCAAACCCAGCTCAAAGAAAGCCTGCAACTCACTGAGAGATCCGGAACGATCTCGACCGTAAACCACAAGAGTGTCGATCTGAGGATTGTAGAGAAGATTTCTTAGGAGTTCTCGAAGGCCGTTCCCGTACAAAGTGCCGACGGCGGCCACAGGGCTGGTTTCGGGATCGAGATCGGCACCGCGGCGTCGTAGCCTTTCCAGGATCACATCAGGGCGGGACCACAGGGTGAGCAGCCCCACGGTTCCTGTGGGATTAAGTCGAAGAATGTGTTCCTGACAATGGATGGGAAGAAAAACCGGTTTCATGGGTTTGCAAGGAAATCGGTGGCTGGGGTGCGACGCCGGGAGGTGATGTTACGAATATCGGACAGAATGTAGTCGTAGGTTTCCGAAGAAATAATCAATTGCTCAAAAACTTCGATGCCTGCTTCTCGAACCGCCTGCTGCCAAAAAAGATCCCTTTCCGGAGATGCTGAATCGTAGCGGTGTTCATAATAGACGGCTCGAAGGCGAGCTGTGGCGATCAGTTTCAAGCACACGTAACAAGGAGCCAGCGTGGTGTAAAGGGTTGCGCCTTCCACGGAAATACCGTAACGCGCCGCCTGAGCGATGGCGTTGGCTTCAGCGTGGCTCGCTTTGCAAAAATTGTATTTGTCCACATCAGGGATTCCCAGACTGCGCCGATAGCAATAAGGGCGGCCGTCCGGTAGGTCCG
The DNA here is from genome assembly GCA_037481875.1 of Desulfosoma sp. Taxonomy (NCBI): domain Bacteria; kingdom Pseudomonadati; phylum Thermodesulfobacteriota; class Syntrophobacteria; order Syntrophobacterales; family Syntrophobacteraceae; genus Desulfosoma; species Desulfosoma sp. Next base: position 26,960 of record JBBFKY010000015.1, read on the forward strand.
GCTGATCGATGCAGTGAGGAGCTCCGGGCATGGCCCCGTTATAGCCTGTGGACAGTATGTGGTTGTCCTTGACGATCACCGCGCCCGTGGGTCTGGAATTGCATGTGGAACGCGTGCTCACAATCTTTGCGATCAGCATGAAGTATTCGTGCCAGTTGGGACGTTGTCTTGGCATGGCTTTGTTTACGACTCGTTTTCCGTGACGTCATGGTAGAGAAAACACCGCACGAGGCGGTCTTCTTGAAGAGGCACCAAGGATGGCACAAAACGCCGGCAGGTGTCCATGGCTTTAGGGCATCTTGGGTGAAAATGGCATCCTTGAGGGGGATGCAAAGGACTGGGAAGATCCCCGCTCAAGCCCTTTCGCTCTTTTTTGCGGTCAGGATCGGGAAGAGGCGCCGCCTCTAAAAGTGCCTGGGTGTATGGATGCAGAGGATCCCTGTACAGGACCTTTTTATCGGCCGATTCCACAATACGTCCCAGGTACATGACCGCGACGCGATCGCTGATGTGACGGACCACGGACAAATCATGGGACACAAACAGATAGGTCAAGGCGAATTGTTCCTGCAGGTCCATGAGCAGGTTGATGACCTGTGCCTGAATGGAAACATCCAAGGCTGAAACGGGTTCATCGCAGATGACAAGTTCCGGTTGCAGCGCCAGGGCTCGAGCGATACCGATACGTTGGCGTTGTCCGCCGCTGAACTCGTGGGGGTATCGATGGATGTGTTCCGGTCGAAGTCCCACCACTTCCATGAGATGACGAACACGTTCCTGTCGTTCGGCGGGCGTGCCCACCTTATGAATGACCAGCCCTTCTCCGATGATGCGTCCCACGGTCTGGCGCGGATTCAGGCTGGAGTACGGATCCTGAAAAATGATCTGCATTCGGCGTCGTAAAGGTCTCAGTTCATGTCGACGCAAGGCGACGATGTCCAGACCGGAAAAGAGAATGGAGCCGGATGTGGGCTTTTCCAATTGCAGAATCACGCGACCTAGAGTGGACTTGCCGCAACCGCTTTCCCCGACCAAACCCAGAGTTTCCCCCTTTCGAATGGTCAGGCTGACACCATCCACAGCCTTGACGACACCCACCTGACGACGAAACACGCCCCCTGTGACCGGATAATGTTTCTTGACGTTTTTAAGGACCACAAGAGGTTTTGCAGATTCCGTATATGCCATGGAAAATTTCTTTCATTCCGTGTTGTTTTGAGAAGCCGTGTCGTAGAGCCAACATCGAACCCGGTGTTCGGAACCCATTGTCTGAAGAGGCGGCTCTTCAGTATGGCACCGGTCCATCACATAGGAGCAACGATCGTTGAACTTGCATCCCGGTGGCAACGCCAGCAGACTGGGTACCACTCCGGGAATGGCTTCCAGCCGACGTTTTTCGTCTTCCACCAGGCTTGGAATGGATCGCATGAGCCCTTGAGTGTAAGGGTGCAGAGGGTGATGAAAAAGTTCGCGCACAGGCGCTTCCTCCACCACTCGTCCCGCATACATGACCACCGCATGTTCGGCGGTTTCTGCCACCACTCCGAGATCATGGGTAATGAGGAGCACCGCCGTGCCCGTGGTCCGTCGCAGATTGTCCATGAGTTCCAGGATTTGGGCTTGAATGGTCACATCCAAAGCCGTGGTGGGTTCATCGGCGATGAGCAGCTTGGGATTGCAGGCCAAAGCCATGGCGATCATGACCCGCTGGCGCATTCCACCGCTCATTTGATGCGGATAGTCTCTGATGCGGGATTCCGCGGAAGGAATCCCGACCATACGCAACAGTTCCACGGCGCGATCCAGTGCCTCCTTGCGGGAAAGCTTTTGGTGCCACTCCAGCACTTCGGCGATCTGGTCCCCCACACGAAACACAGGGTTTAAGGATGTCATGGGTTCCTGAAAAATCATGGAAATCTTGTTGCCGCGCACCCGGCGCATATCCGTTTCAGACAGTTGCAAAAGGTCTGTGCCGTCAAAGACAATACGGCCGGAAACAATCCTTCCTGGCGGTACGGGAATCAGCCGCATCACAGACAGAGCCGTCACACTCTTGCCGCAACCCGATTCCCCGACCAAAGCCAGAGTCTTTCCAGACTCCAGCGAAAAGCTCACATCATCCACGGCCCTAACCGTGCCGCGATCCGTGTAAAAATAGGTGCTCAGATGTTCAACCTGCAGCAGTGGCGCCATGAAACAGGTCCTTTATCAGTCACGAAGTCGAGGGTCCAGAGCGTCGCGTAAACCATCCCCTAGAAGGTTGAAGCCCAGGACCGAAAAGAGGATCATCAGCCCGGGAAAGGTCACCGCCCACCAGGCCCGCAGAATCAGGGCTCGACCATTGGCCAGCATGGCTCCCCATTCTGGCGTGGGCGGCTGAGCCCCAAGGCCTAAAAAGCTCAGTGCCGCAGCTTCCAAAATGGCGGACGCAAATCCCAGCGTGGTCTGCACGATGAGGGGTGCCAGGCAATTGGGTAAAATGTGCAGGAAGATTAAACGGGCATCTCCTGCGCCTAAAGCCCGGGCCGCCTGCACGTAGTCCTTGGCGTATTCCTCCAGCACAGATCCCCTCACCAGGCGTGCGTACCGAGGAATACTCACAACCCCAATGGCGATCATGGCATTTTGTAAGCTGGGCCCCAAAAAGGCCACAATGACGATGGCCAGAAGAATGCTCGGAAAGGCCAGAAGGAGGTCCATGAAACGCATGATGACATTATCGAGAAGGCCCCCATAAAAACCAGCCACGGACCCTGCAAGGGTACCGAAAAAAAGTGCGATGGAAACAGAAACCACCCCCACAACCATGGAGACACGTGCTCCGTAAATAAGCCGGCTTAAAAGATCACGACCGAAATCGTCCGTGCCCAACACATGGTTCCAGGATCCCCCGAATTGCCATACGGGGGGTTTCAGCTTGGCGTAGAGGGATTGTTCCAGGGGGTCGTGAGGAGCCAAAACAGGGGCGAAAAGGGCCATGATCAAAAAGAGGAGGATGATCATCAAGCCGGCCAAAGCCGTCTTGTTCTTTCGAAGCCGCCACATGGCTTCCGCCAGAGGACTGGATGTCTTTTCCGCCTGAAGTGACTTTGTGGAATCCAGGTTTCGGGAGGATGCGGAAGAAGCCGTCGCCATGTCAGGACACCTTGATACGCGGGTTGATCCAGGCATACAAAATGTCCACGATCATATTGATGGTCACGAAAGCAGTGGCGATAAGCATGGTTCCCCCTTGCACCGCATTGAAATCCCGAGCGTAGACGGCGTTGAGGAGCCAAAGGCCTATGCCGGGCCAGGCAAAGATGGTTTCCGTAAGAATCGCGCCCCCAAGCAATATCCCGAACTGGAGACCGATTACGGTGATAATGGGAATGAGGGCGTTTTTTAGGGCGTGTTTGTAATGGACCAGCCTGGGAGGCAAGCCTTTGGCTTTGGCCGTTCGAATGTAGTCCTGCCGCAGCACTTCCAGCATGCTGGAACGTGTGATGCGCGCGATAATGGCCATGGGAATGGTGCTCAAGGTAAAAGCCGGCATCACGATGTGCCACAAGGCATCTCGAAATCCTTTCCAGTTTCCTGTGAGCGCGCTGTCCAGGAGAAACAGTCCAGTGATGGGTTCGATGTGCACATCATAGCTGAGTCTACCGGAAAGAGGAAGCCAACCCAAATGCAGGGAAAAAATGATCATGAGGATCAAACCCAGCCAAAAGATGGGCATAGACACACCGACCAGGGACAAAACCATGCTGGAATAATCAAACATGGAATACTGACGCGTGGCGGAGATGACTCCGGCAAACATGCCCAGAGTGACCGCAAAGCACATGGCGGCTAAGGACAACTCCACGGTGGCGGGGAAACGTTCGGCGATTTCCGTTGCGACTTTTTCATTGGTGCGCAACGCTCGGCCCAGATCCCCTTGCACAAGCCTGGAGACAAACATTGCGTATTGGACGTGCAAGGGTCGGTCCAACCCCAGTTCTTGACGCAGTTGCTGCAAAGCTTGTTCGGAGGCTCTTTCTCCCAGCATCATTTCGGCAGGATCTCCGGGTACCAGATGAATCATCAAAAACACCAGCACGGAGATGCCGAAAACGGTGGGGATCAATGTCAGGACGCGTCGAACAACAAAGGACAGCACGGACGCCTCTCTAGACGACGGATTGGGACGGGCAAAGCCCATCCCAACCTTCGGTTTATTTTTTAAGAATCATCCAACCCTTTCTCGTTTCCATCAGGACTCGATCCACACCTTGTGTAAACGAATACTGGCCGTAGGGTGCAACTTGAAGTTCATGACCGACTTCTTCATAGGACACACCACCAGAGAATGGGCCAAATTGATCAAGGGAACTTCTTCGTGAATGAGTTCCTGAGCCCTACGATACAGTTTGATTCTTTCCTCTTTACTGGAAGCCTGTTTAGCTTTGACGATGATGTTGTGATATTCTTCGTTCTTCCATTGGGTGCGTACGTTCGGATCGGCATAACCGTCTAGAAGCACAGCCAAGAAATTGTCGGGATCCCCGTTGTCTCCCGTCCAGCCCAGCTGAAACAGATCCATGGACGGGTCTTGTTCCCGCTGTTTCTTGAGATAAGTTCCCCACTCAAAGGTGACCAATTCCACGTCGATCCCCACCTTTTTCAGGTCAGCCTGAATAGCTTCACCAACTTTCATGCCGTTAGGATTGTATGGTCTGGGTACCGGCATGCTCCAAAGCGTGATCTTGGTCTGGCCGGCTTCCTTGAGCTTTTCGAAGAACTTGGCTTCCGCCAGAAGCTTTTTGGCCGTTTCCGGATCATACGGATAATCTTGAATATCGTCGTTATATCCCCACAGGGTGGGAGGAATGGTGTTTTTGGCGACTTGTCCAAGTCCGTAATAGATGTTATCCACAATGGCTTTTTTATTGACGGCGTAAGCGATGGCCTTACGAATCCTCTTATCCTGCCATAAGGGTTTGGTGTGGTTGAAGCTCACATACCCGATATTCATTCCAGGTTGGGAAACAATCTTCAGGTTGGGATCCTTGGACGCAAGTTCGATGTCTTCCGGATTGGGGTACTGGCAGATGTCGATGTTACCGGTTTTCAGTTCCAAAAAACGCACGGAATTGTCGGGGATCGTGCGAAAGATGGCCTGATCCAGGTAGGGGCGTCCGTTCCAATAATCGGGGTTGGCTTGCAAAATGATTCGATCATCCTTGATCCATTTGACGAACTTAAAAGGACCGGTCCCCACAGGATTGCTTTTGAAGTCGGGTCCCAGTTTGAGCACCGCCGTCGGGCTGACGATAGCGGCGAAATCCATGCCCATGTTGGCGATAAAAGGGGCTTCGGGTCGCAACAATTTGAAGACCACCGTGTGATCATCCACCGCTTCGATGCCGGCAACGATCTTATCCATTTCCATGGAAAGCCAGTATTCCGCGGGAGGTTGTTCCTTGGGGAATTCCCATTGGGTCTTGAAAAATTTGACTTTCTTTTCCTTCATCATACGTCCTAGGGAAAAAACCACGGCATCGGCGTTAAAATCCGTGCCGTCGTGGAACTTTACCCCTTTGCGCAGATGAAACGTATAGGTGAGTCCATCGGGGGAGACATCCTATGATGTGGCCAGGCCGGGCACAATATCCGTGGATTCATCGGCATAGAGGACCAATTGGTCATAGACATTGTCGCAGATCATGAAGGAATTACCATCGGTTTCAAAGGCCGGGTCCAACCCCACACTGTCCCCGCCTCGTCCGAAAACAAGGGTTCCTCCCGTTTTGGGTGTCGCCGCCAAGGCACCTGCGGCCCAGAACACTGCCAAAACCACCAGCCACACGCTCCACTTTTTCATCTCTCGTCCTCCTTGCCTTTCGGTTTTCCTCAACACCCAACACCTTGGCCTTTAAAGAAAAACAGATGCACAGGTAACAGATTTCGGTTAAGATGTCAAAAACTCGAGCGGAGTCAAACCAAGGCGGAAAGGAGTGCGAATGGCTGAAAAACAGGATCAGAATCCCACAGGGTGGAAAAGTTGGGTGGACCGTGTCAAGGAGTCCATGGGGGGAGCGGGCCAGGACCCTCGACGCAAGGTGCATTTTTCTTTCTGGTACTTTCTTCTGGCCCTCATGGTCATCTCCTGGATTCACGATATCATGGTCCAACAACAGCGAGTTCCTATTCCCTATTCCCAGTTCAAACACTTGGTGCAACAGGGATCCGTCAAAAACGTGGTGATCGAGGCCAACCGCATCACGGGTGAGATCACTCAGGGAGACTTGGCCAACCGACGGTTTGTCGCCGTGCGTGTGGAAGATCCCGATCTGGTTCGGCTTTTGGATGAACGTGGCATCGCCTACACAGGTCGCCTGGAAAACCGGATTCTGGAAGCGATTCTTTCTTGGCTTTTGCCCATGGCCTTTTTCATTCTCTTTTGGGGCTTTCTTATTCGGCGTATGGGCGGTGGACCTCAAGGGGTTTTGTCCGTAGGAAAGGCTCGAGTCAAAATTTACGCCGAAAAACAGGTGGGGATCACCTTTGATGATGTGGCCGGCATTGACGAAGCCAAGGTGGAGCTTCAGGAAATTGTGGAATTTCTTCAAAACCCTGAAAAGTTTCAAAGACTTGGAGGAAAGATTCCTAAAGGGGTCCTGCTGGTGGGGGCTCCTGGGACAGGCAAAACCCTCTTGGCCAAAGCCGTGGCCGGAGAAGCGGGTGTGCCGTTTTTCAGCATGAGCGGGTCCGACTTTGTGGAAATGTTTGTGGGTGTCGGGGCTGCCCGAGTGCGGGATCTTTTCGCTCAAGCTAAACAAAACGCTCCCTGCATTATCTTTATCGATGAGCTGGATGCCTTGGGCAAGGCCAGGGGCTTGAATCCCGTAGGCGGACATGACGAAAGAGAGCAGACTTTAAACCAGCTTTTGGTGGAAATGGACGGCTTTGAAGCCAATTCCGGCGTGATCATCATGGCAGCTACGAACCGCCCTGAAATTTTGGATCCGGCTCTGCTGCGCCCCGGCCGTTTCGATCGTCATGTGGCCGTGGATAAACCGGATATTCGAGGACGGGAAGCGATTCTCAAAATCCACACGCGCAATGTGAAGCTTGCCGACGATGTGGACTTACAAAAGGTCGCTGCCATGACGCCTGGGTTTGTGGGGGCGGACCTAGCGAATTTGGTCAACGAAGCGGCCCTGCTTGCGGCAAGACGAAATAAAGCAGAAGTGAGCATGGCTGAATTTCAGGAAGCCATCGATCGCATCATCGGCGGCTTGGAAAAGAAAAACCGGGCCATGAACCCAAAGGAAAAGCAGATCGTGGCTTTTCATGAAGCGGGCCATGCTTTGGTGGCCATGAGTGTGCCTCACGCCGATCCAGTGAACAAAGTTTCTATCATTCCTCGAGGCATCGCCGCTTTGGGATACACACAGCAGATGCCTACCGAAGACAGGTACCTGATGACCCGGCAAGAACTTCTGGATCGACTGTGTGTGCTGCTTGGAGGTCGAGTGGCTGAGGAACTGGTTTTCGGGGATGTGTCTACCGGAGCCCAAAACGATTTGCAGCGAGCGACGGATATTGCCCGTAGCATGGTGATGGAATACGGCATGAGTGAAACTTTGGGGTTGGTGACCTTTACTCGAGAACCTCGATCCGCCTTTCTCGACCTGGGCATGACCCCGAGAGCTCGAGAATACAGCGAAAGGACGGCTCAAGAAATCGACGCCGAAATTCGACGCCTTGTCGAAGAATCCTACGCCCGTGTTCGCGATATTCTCAATTCCAAACGATCTTACCTGGATGAAATGGCGCAGACGCTTCTGGAACGGGAAGTTTTGGAAGGGGAGGCTCTTCGAGAACTGGAACGCCGGGTTCGAGCCACCTAAAGCTGAAGGAGTTTCTCCGAGAACGTGGATCGAGCCGTTCCAGCCCAAGACGTAGGGGCACGGCGCGCCGTACCCCTACGTCCCAGAATCTTTGTTTTGCAAGAAGCTCGAGCCTCTGACCTGGCATTCCTGCGGACGGGACGCCGGCGCTCCCTTGGGAAAAGCCGTTCTCGGATAGGCTTTAAAAGCGGCTCGACCGAAAGGCCTTTCCACAAGGTCCCCCATTGTTGGGGGAAGATTGAAGCAAAAGAGTCATCCCACAAAAGACGCAAGGTACCATGGGGGAAGCCGGCCTGTGGCGCTTCTTAGAGCGGCCTCCAGGCTTTGGTAATGCGGCTCATGGCGCGCCACCAGGCTCCAAAAGGCCGTGTCGTGGCGAGGGGAACGGCTGTGGCATAATTCGTGAGTGATCACCATGTCCACCAGTTCCCTGGGGAGAAATAGGACGGCGGCGTTGAGGCTCACGGTGCCTCGAGATGAATAGCTTCCCCATCGTGTTTTTGGGGTGGTGATCCTGACCTTCGTAAAAGACAGCCCCGTCTTCCGCGCGGCGGCTTCCACCCAGAACGGAAGCCATCGTTTCGCTTCTTCGCGAAGCCATTGACGCAAGAGACGGCAGCAGGCGGACACCCGCGAAAAATCTCCTTGCAAGCAAAGTCGAGGCTCAGATTCCCGGATGCTGAAAAGTTCCAGGTTATTCCCGAACCTGGGCCGGTAGATCACGGTCCAGGTTGCGTCTATGGCCGCCAAATGAATCTTTTTCGGAAGCACGTCCGGACGTTGGAAATCTTGACGCATAGCCTGAAGTTTCGTCAGGGCTTCCTCAATCCATTGTCGATGATGATTCAGAATACGGGGAAGACGGCGCGGGTTGAAACCCTTCGGGACAGTAAGTTCCAAGCCTGTTTCCGGGCGCACACGCAGCGTGACATGTTTGGCTCGGGCATTTTCCCTGAGGCGGTACACTGGGGGCCAAGGGGGACCGTCTTTTTCCTTCATAGGCTTCTTTCCTGCTGCACGTGATCCACGGCCGGCCGATTCAAATTGTCAGGTTTTCATGTTCGAGCCTTCTTCCGTTTTCCACGTGCGGATCAAGGATACCAGAGTGCGCACACCAAATCCGGTGGCTCCTTTGGGAATCCAGCCCAGGTCCTTATCGGCCCAGACGGTTCCGGCAATGTCCACATGAGCCCAGGGAACTGTGTCCGGCACAAACTGCTTTAAGAACATGGCGCCGATGATGGTTCCCGCTTTTCGATCCCCCACGTTTTTGAAATCGGCCACGTCACTTTTTATGTCTTCGAAGTAAAAATCGTAGAGCGGCAAAGGCCAAAAGAGTTCACCCAAGGGTTTTCCTGTTTCCTGCATGGTGCTCAGCAAGGCTTCATGGTTGCCCAAAAGACCTGCCACTCGGTCCCCCAGGGCGATGACACAGGCTCCAGTAAGTGTCGCCAAATCCACCAGAGCCGATGGTTGAAACTGTAAGGCGTAGCTTAAGGCGTCGCAAAGAATCATGCGTCCTTCCGCATCGGTGGAAATCACTTCCACGGTGAGTCCCGCATGGGTCTTGACCACATCACCGGGCTTGTAGGCTTGACCGTCTGGCATGTTTTCCGTGCAGGGCATAAGGGCGATGACACGTCGAGGTATCTTCAAGCGTCCGATGGCGTCCATGGTTCCCAGAACAGTGGCGGCTCCGGCCATATCGTGTTTCATGTCTTCCATCTTGGCCGCCGGTTTGATGGAGATCCCTCCCGTGTCAAAGGTAATGCCTTTGCCTACCAGCACGAAAGGCTCTTGGTTTTGAAGCCCATCGGGACAATGTTCCAAAATGATAAAGCGAGCCGGTTCTCGAGATCCCTGCGCTACCGCGACGAACCCTCCCATGCCCAATTCTTTGGCCTTGTCCAAATCCAGGACCTCAAAACGCATGCCATGGCTGGAAGCAACACGGGCGGCTTCTTGGGCCATACGTGAAGGGGTGACCACATTGGAAGGGGCTGTGGCCAGATTCCGTGCCAGCACAATGCCTTCTGCGACGGCTGCCACCTCATGGATCAGTTCAAATACATAGGGTAGGGGACTTTCGGAACAAAGGCACAGTTCCTTGGGACCTTCGAATTTTTCCACATCACGCGTTTTCAGTTCATCGTAGCGGTACAAACCCAAAACGGCGGCCATGAATGCTTCTCGAACAAGGATTTCCTCGCTTTCCGGCAATCCCTCTAAGGCCGCCGTAGAAAGAAGAACACGTTCCAGTGAAAGATCCCGGCAACGACGCACGGCCATGGCCGTGGCATGACGAAAAGTCTCCAGGGACCAGTCTTTTCTTTTTCCCAAACCCACCAGAAGAAGCCGGGCGATAGGGGCTACGGTCGGCGAGTACACGAGAAGAAGTTCGGCTTTTTTGGCCCGAAAATCTCTATGGGCAGGGCTGTCCTTGAACCAGGGGGCTTGTAGGGACATCCAACGGGCTAATCCTGAAAGAGGGGCCTCTTCATCCTGGAACGCATAAAAGATGATGACATCACCGCTCCATTGTGAAAAAGTCCCTTCCGTGTATTTCAATTCCATGCTGTTTGCCTCCTCGATTGGTTTCTTTGCGTTTTCCGCTGTCTCATTCGAAAACGTGATGCCAACCACATTTGACTCACCGCGTCGCCACCGGGATTGGGACGAGGATTCACCAACCGCTTCCGCCCCCACCTCCGCCACCCCCTCCCGAAGATCCTCCGCCTCCGGATCCGGACCTGGATCCCGGTGGTGTTGAAGCGGAAGCAATGGCACTTGTCAAGCCGGACCCGAGACTCTCACCTAATGCTGCCAATCGGCCGCTTCCAAAGGACGTGAAATCTGTCCCTTTGTACCATCGAGGCTGATAGGCATGGGTATCTTCTCTTTGAGTCTTGAAAAGATCGGCGAATTGTTCACACCATTCATGTTCCACATCCAGGGCTAAAGCGTAAGGCAAATACTTTTCAAAATGTTCGGGTGTTTTTTCAGGAGGATGCAGGATGCCCAGGCGATCTTTTTCGGCTATGGTCAAATAAAGGCGAAAACCTTCAATTTGGTCCAGAATCTTTCGACCTAGATGTGTCGGCGCTTTCAGAAGCTGATAGAAAAGCCCGTGAACGCCGCCCAAGGCCCCTAAAAGAACAGCCCCCATGAAGGAGACACTGTAAGCGAAAATACCTAAAGCTACAATTTCCGCCACCCAAAAAGGCACGGCAAACAGGGTGATTCCAAGGGCTGAAAATTTGCCAACTATACGGTGTGGCAGCCTGCCCCGTCGAGACCTTCTCCAAGTTTCAAAAACTTGCATGGCCAACGCCGCGCATCCCACGGACCAGATGCTTAACCAAAAGGCAAGGAAAGCCGCCACCACCGGCTGCGGAGCATAAACGATGAGCAGCACGACTACAGGGACGGTAAATATCAGGGCCGGAATCATGTACTTGGAATTTGTAAGAAAGTAGGTTTTTTCATATTCGCGGGAAAGAGTGTTGTGAAGTTGGTTTAAGGCTTCTTTAAATTTAGAGGCGTGCATGTTTTTGAGGCGAATTTCTCCACTGTTTCCCATCCCGAAAAGGGTTTCGGCGATCTTTTTTTCTCCGGCGGAGAGCCCGGCGGTCGTCGTGTTCTTTCGAACAAGCACATAAGCATCGTCCTCTTCACGAATCTGTAAGTGCCCTTTGACAGCCATGTTGACGACGGCAGCGGCAAAGGCCTTTGAGTCAAAATCCATCCTTCGCACAAAGCGCACGGCCGCCGGACTGAATCCTTTAGGGGGTTCAAAGAGAGGAATGATCGTTCCGGGCTTAGGATCCCGACCCACTCGAAACCAGACGGCAAGGTAATAGCTCATGACAAGAACAAACCCGATCCATCCAAAGAAGGCGCCACGGTTATCGCCTAAAAGAGCCATAGCCCGATCGGTGACGGTGGGTTCTTGAACAAAACCCTTAGGCCATGCCACAGCCACCGTCAGGCCTTCCCCCACATCCAGAGGGCGAGTGGTTTCAAAAAACACGGTCCCTCGACCCTCATTGATGAATCGAAAGTCTGTACCCTGTGCGCCTTGTGGGCCTGTGTATGCGGCGCTTTGCATCGGAGTGGCGCCGGAGGGCAGTTGAATTCGAGCCGCCGCATGATCAATGGGAAACGTCCAACCGGTGCCTGTCACGTTCCAGTACAGCTCATCGAAATCTTTAAAATGACCCAGCTCGCGTGAGGTTCGATAGGTGATCTCGTAGCGATGAATCCCCGAAGGGATAAAAACATCTTTTGAACCGATGTAAATCTTGACACCGTTACTCACCAACTGCGTGTGATAGGGTTCCGTTTGACCGTTGCGTCGAATTTCCACGATGTCAAAGGATACCTTAACACGATGCCCGAGTCGGTCCTTGTAGGTGGTGGGAAAATCACGAACGATGCCCCTTTTAATGGATTCGCCGAGAGCTCTGACCGTGATGGTTTCTTTGACGGTAAGGGTGGCGTCTGTATGGATAATGATGTCGCTGAAAAAATCCAGGATTCTTTCCTGGGAAGTGCTTTGAGCCGACAGATCGCGGCTGTGCAAGGGAAACCAGGTAAAAAGCGTGATCAAAGCAAGAAACACTACACGCGACTGTCTCATAAAACCGATCCTTTTTGATCTTTTTGTTTTGAGGACAAGCCTCTGAACCTTCATAAAGGCGGATTCCATGTCCTAAAAATAGAGGGAGCGCTTTCCATTCATGCAAAGCTCACCTTTAGCACGGCTTTTTCCTCTTCACCGATCTCAAAGAACGGCGCCTTGCGGAAACCGAAAGCGGAGGCCAAAAGGTTGCTTGGAAAGCTTTCCACGAGAATATTCAAGTCACGCACGGTGCCGTTGTAATAACGACGAGCCAATTGAATCTGTTCCTCGATCCCTGTCAGAGTGCTTTGCAATTCCAAGAAATTTTGGTTGGCCTTGAGATCCGGGTAATTTTCGGCGAGGGCAAACAAAGCCCCCAGCGCTCGACTCATGGCACCTTCGGCGGAAGCACGCTCTTCCACAGATCCGGCGGCGAGGCTTCTGGCTCGAAGCCTTGTGACTTGGTCCAGGACACCACGTTCATGCTGCATGTATCCCTTCACCGTTTCGATCAAATTGGGAATCAGGTCTGTGCGCCGTTTCAACTGCACATCGATTCCGCTCCATGCTTCCTCCACCAGGTTTTTCGCACGCACCAGCCGGTTGTAGATCGTAACGGCGAACAACCCCGCAAGAACCAGGACTCCTATCAAACCCATCCACACCCACATGCTTTCCCCCTTTATCGGCTCTAGGAGCTTGTTCGAGAACTCGCCATACCGAGGGCTCTAATGTCGTTTCATGGTAGGGGAGAGGGCGGCGCCTCGCCCCTGCTCCCCAAAACCTTCGTTCTCCTAGGAATCCTGGCGTCACGCCCGCACAAGTGACGGGCTGGAGGCTCTCGCTATCCAGAAGAACGATCGCCTTTTCCCCTGTTCGGAAAAACTCCTACGGATCTGTGGAAAGTTTCTACCTTTTCTCTTTTGACCAAAAGCTCCTCTGTCTTTTAGCAGCCATCTTCCTGCGGCGAAAGAGCTTTACGTGTGTCCACCTGAACTGCTGTCTACCCCTAAGGTTTATGGAAGAGCAAAGTTCCTTGAAAGGTGTATGAATGCCGGAAAGGCCTTTAGAGGCCAAAATTTCGAATGCGGTTCTTTTTTTAAACGGCTGAGACTTGGCCGAGCCTAGCGGCTGATACTTCATGAACTGAGCGGTAAGAGGTGGAACGTACCGGTTTCTCCGTCAAAATACAAGAGTCGGCCGCTATAGGCGGGAGGGCGCTTGGTGAGCAATCGAAGCACTTCCATGGCCTGCAGACTGCCAATGACGGCCGGTGTCGGGCCAAGCACTCCCAAAGCCTCCTCCGTGTGGGAACGTTGCCGACGCGTGCCATAGACGGCTTCCAAGCCGACGGGTGAGGACGGCAGAAAAGTGCTTATCTGACCGAACCAACCGGCGACGGCTCCATGCACCCATGGTACGCCGTGGCTTCGGCACGCTTTTTCAAACACGAAGCGACTTTCCAGATTATCCAAAGCGTCCACCGCCACGTGGCATTCCTGAATCAATGCTTCGGCATTTTCGGCCTGAAGGGTGTCTTCAACAGATTGCACCTGAATCAAGGGGTTGATACAAAGGCATCCGGCAGCCGCTTCTTTGGCTTTGGGGCGACCTAAGTTGGCTGTGTGGGAAAAGATCTGGCGATTCAGATTGGAGGGGCAGAAAAAGTCGCCGTCACAGAGTATGAGATGTCCGATGCCCGCTCGAGCCAGAAGCTGCGCTACGGTGCCGCCGAGTCCTCCGCAGCCCAGGACAAAAACCTTGGATTCAGCCAAGGCTTTCTGTTCATTCAGGCTGATGGCCCAAAGGTTTTTGAGATATCGAGAAGGCAGAATCCCTAGGTGCAGGGCTTCCCGTTGGGCATCCCACGGTGCTTTGCCTTCAGCTTCAGCCCATGCCAGAAGGTCGGCATCTTCGATGAGCCGAATATCTTTGCCTCCGTAGGAAAGAACCTTCGTCCGTGCATTGAGCAAATCCACCGAAAACCTCCTGTGACGTAATGACAAGGTCAAGTGAGAACGCACCCAAAGATGGACGAAAGACAATGGCCATCATGGTGCGTGGTTTTTGGTCGGGCACACCTGTCAACCCCTACGAGTTCGCGTGTCCTAGGCGGACACGTGGGTCCTGCCCCGACGGATTGTGAGTCCTTGAATGTATACATTGGTCGTGCCTTCGTTTACCAGTCATCGGGAAACATTTGGGTTTGACCGTAGAGGTTTTGGAGCATGGGCGGAAAGATGGCCGCCCTCCGGGTTCCAGCGTTATGGTCAGGCCCGAAGGTCCTGCCCCGACGGATTGGGAGTCCTTGGATGTATACATCGGTTGTGCCTTGGTTTACCAGTCATCGGGAAACATTTGGGTTTGACCTTACGGGTTTTGGAGCTTGGGCGGAAAGATGGCCGCCCTCCGGGTTCCAGCGTTATGCTCAGGCCCGAAGGTCCTGCCCCGACGGAGTGTTCAGGGGTTTTGCCCGACAGGTTCAATGACGCTGAATCTTATGGTAGAAAGCAAGGCGGCCCCTTAAAGGATACATGGGAAAACGGCATTGACAAAAGAAAAGGGCGTCGGTAGCTTCGAGCGGCTGCCGTAACGGATGATATTTTCAAAAGGAGGGGAAAACCATGACAGAACGCATCTACAATTTTAATCCCGGACCAGCCATGCTGCCTTTGAGCGCTCTGGAACAAGCTCGAGACGAGTTCCTCAACTACAAGGGCTCGGGGATGTCCATTCTGGAGATCAGTCATCGGTCGGCGCTCTTTGAAGAAGTCCTGCAGTCGGCCATTGCCAGGATCAAACGTTTGTTGGGATTGGATGATCGTTACCATGTGCTTTTCCTTCAGGGCGGAGCCAGCCTGCAATTTGCCATGATTCCCATGAACCTGGCGCCCGATGGCACTCCGGTGGACTACGTAGACACAGGCACCTGGTCCACCAAAGCCATCAAAGAAGCACGCCTTTTAGGAAAAAACGTCCGCGTGGTGGCTTCCTCCGAAGACAAGGAATACACTTACATTCCCGAAAATATTCCAATCAACCCGGATGCCGCTTATCTGCACATCACGTCCAATAACACCATTCGCGGAACTCAGTACCGGTCTTTTCCCAACTCAGGCGATGTGCCTCTGGTGAGTGATATGTCGTCGGATATTTTCAGCCGCGTCTTTGATCCCGCTCCCTTTGGACTTATCTATGCCGGAGCTCAAAAGAATGCGGGGCCGGCCGGGGTGACTTTGGTCATTGTGCGTCAGGATCTTTTAGAACGGGTGCCGAGCAATCTTCCGAGCCTGCTCAAATACACAACCCACGCAGAAAAGAATTCCCTCTACAATACACCACCCTGTTTTGCCATCTACATGGTGGAATTGGTCCTCAAGTGGTTGGAGGAAGACATCGGCGGCTTGGCCAAGATGGAAGCCATCAACCGCGAGAAGGCGGCCCTTCTGTACAATTACATGGACAGCCAGGACTTTTATCGAGGCACTGCTCGGCCTGATTCCCGTTCCTGGATGAATGTGACCTTTCGGTTACCATCGGTGGAACTGGAAAAGAAGTTCATCGACGAAGCACAAAAGGCAGGCTTGGGAGGTTTGAAAGGGCATCGGTCCGTGGGAGGCTGTCGAGCGTCCATTTACAATGCCATGCCTTTGCAAGGGGTTCAGGCCCTCGTGGATTTCATGAAAGATTTTGTGAAGCGAAACGGTTAAGGAGTCGATTTTTTCTTAAGAAATTTCCGGACTGTGCCGAGTAAAGCATTGAGGTTTCCTTGGGACATTACCCATGGAGAAAGGGAAACGGGAATTCTAACTGCGCGTTTCAGCGCCCCATAAGAGGTGAAGCAGGACTTGGCGGCAGTGGTATCCCCGAGGGTGGCCTTGAAACCTGGAATCGCCGTCGACATTGTGCTCAGGGTGGATTTCTACCGGGAAGTCATCGACGCGCGTCGCGCCATGGTCTATGACGTGGACGGGGCTACCATCGTGGTGTCCCGGCCGACTCCCGATGTGAAATCGGATCAGCTTGGTCGTCGGTGCACGGTCACCTTTGTCGTTCAAGAAAACGAATTCAAGAACCGTTACGGCGTCCCTGCTGAAATCGTCGAACTTCGGGAGAACTACCCCATTCGCAAAGGCTCCACGGTCCAGGCCCTGATCCTAAGGGCTCTCGGCGGCGTGGAACCGTTCAACCTCCGCATGGCTTACCGCGTGCGTCCCCCCATCACAAGCGGTATCGCTTTGGAGGTTGACGGCCAGAGAGTAAGCATTTTGGATATTTCCACGGGGGGTGCTCGATTCCTTTCCACCGTGCGGCCTCCCCTGCAGTATCGGCAACGTGTGGAGATTGTCCTGTATTTGGATGAAGTTCGCCATGCCTTTCATGCCTTTGTGATCCGCTCTCAGGATCCAGGTTCCCGCAGCCCTGTACGGAACGCTCAGGAAGTGGCCGTGCAATTTTCCGGTATGGAAAAACGTGCTCGGGAGCAGTTGGCCAAACGCATTTTACAGATCGATCGTGAACTGCGTGCCAAAGGTCTGGAAGAAATCTGAACGGGGGCAGGAATTGACACAGAGGGTGATGAAGCGGAAAAGCTTGTTCCCCATTCCTTTGAAGGACCCTGATACCATGGGGCTTAAGTCCTTGCCTCAAAGGTTGGGTAACCTTTGAAGGGGTGGGGGGCTTGCGGCGTGCAAAAGCGCCGCATGGCAATGACGCCGTCTCCTACCCTAAGGGCATGCCCCGCCTTTGAAGGTCACCGGAACAAGCCCGGCAGGGCGTTCCGTCGCCAAAACATGACGGCACCCCTTTCAGGCAAAGCCTTAGATTTCGACAGGGCGAAGAAAAAGGTCCCGAGCTGCCGGCAAGCCGCCTCGAGGCTCCGCCGTCACGACCGCCCTCACTATAGCTTTTTCCACAACCTGTGCCGCCAGCATCCCTACAATACTCACATCGACCGGCTCTCGTTCTTCCGTGCTCAGGGCGAAGATCGTATCCCCGTCCACCTGCGTATGGCAGGGGACAACCACCCGCGCTAATCCATCGTGAGCCATTTGGGCAACCTTGGTGAGTTCCGTCTTGCTGAGGCGCACGTTGGTGGCCACCACGGCGAGCACCGTGTTGTCGCTTGGGGAAAAGCCCCGTAACCGTTCTCGCTGGGCCATGGCTTCAGCTGTGCCCAAAAAACGTCGGGAATCCGGGCTTTCACGACAGCCTGCCAGAATGCGGCTTGCATGAGGATCTACCACATCACCAAAGGGATTGACCACCACCAAAGCCCCGACGCGCACGCCACGAGGGGTTTCTGTGAAGAAGGATCCCAGGCCGCCTTTGGTGGCGCAGGAAAGACCGTTGAACTTTCCGATGGTGGCGCCGCAACCGGCTCCCACCGATCCCTGATCCACGGGCCCTGCGTGGGCTTTAAGGCACGCTTCAATGCCCAGATCGGCATCGGGGGTAGGCCCACCCTTGTTAATACCCAAATCAAAGATGACAGCGCCCGCCACGGTGGGCACGACTCCGTATTCGGTGGCAAAACCGACGCCTTGTTCCTTCAGATATCGACGGACGCCGTCAGCGACGGCAATCCCGAAAGCGCTTCCACCGGAGAGAAACACGGCATGAACTCGGTCCACCAGATGGACGGGATGCAAACCTTCTGTACCGCAGGTGCCGGGAGCACCCCCTCGAATATCCACGCCCGCTACAGCGCCTCCTTCCGGAAGAATGACGGTGCAGCCGGATCGACCGCCGGGAACCTCGGCATGGCCGACTTTGATTCGGCCTACCGCTGTCAGGGTATCATTGGTTGCCATGAAGGACACCTCCCGAGCTTTGGCACTCCATGTACGGTTTCCGCCTACCCTTGGAGAGATTGGCGCGATTCTACTGAAGACCGTACCGTTCCACAACGGCTCGTCGAAACCGGGGCGTGTAAATCAGTTCAAAGGTTTCTTTTTTATCGGGAAATTCTCGGTAGGCGTAGTGTCGGACGCCTTCCACCAGTCGGTGGACTTCGTCCAAAGAAAGGTCTCCCTGGCGAATGACGGCCAGAGCGAAATCCACAAGGCGTTGCAACCGGCGCACGGCACGCCGGTCGTCCTCAGGCGTTACCATAGGTTATCTGTTACGGTTTCGATTTATGCCTTTTAAAGGTTCTTTTTACAGCCACGGGTTAAGTCCCATTTGTTCACCACAACGGCTGGGTCGCTTTGAAAATCTAACCTATGCCATGGAATTCCGCAGTCATGGTATGCTAATTAAATGTGATTGTTTGATAGCTTTAACCTGAATCCGTGAGGTGTGGTGGAGCGAACTAAGCTGTGGGCATGGTGACCCTGTTTTGAGCTGTCCACGATGCCCTGTTTCAGCCATTTGCCCGAATCATCGACTCTCAAGTGGCAGAAAAGTGCTCATGAGTGGGATCATTGAGCTGTTTTCGGGCGTACCTCACCCCCGTTCAACGTGAACATAAAGTAGATCCAGGCTCTTGCACCGACTTCTGCTTTACCCTGGGCAAAAATGAGTCATTGAGTCATGAACTTGCAACGACTCCCTTTTGCCTCAACCTGGGCAAAATTTGAGAAAGACACTCCGAAATGCTTGAAAGGCGGGACAATGCCGACCAAACTGGAGCTTCAGTCGACGACCGCTTCGGATCACGCGCCCTGCCAGATAGATCAGTTCCTGGATCACGGTCTTGATGCGACGCCGTTTGGCCCGATTCGAGCTGGCGAAAAACGGCCCAAGAGCCCGTTTTGCCCCAGGATGCGCAAGATGTTGTAAGCCAGTCCGCCCAGGGTCAACACCAAAGCATTGGTCGCAAACTTTCCAGAGGGCAATCGCTCCAAGTCCAGATCGGACTTGATCTC
>JBBFKY010000016.1:0-30455 GCA_037481875.1 Desulfosoma sp.
AGTCATTGAGTCATTGAGTCATTGAGTCATTGAGTCATTGAGTCATTGAGTCATTAAGTCATTAAGTCATTGAGTCATTGAGTCATTAAGTCATTAAGTCATTGAGTCATTGAGTCATTGAGTCATTGAGTCATTGAGTCATTGAGTCATTAAGTCATTAAGTCGTTGAATGATTGAGTGATTGAGTGATTGAGTCATTGAGTCAGTAAGTCATTGAGTCATTGTGTCATTGTGTCATTAAGTCATTGAGTCGGCGAGTCATTAAGTCTATGGGCCGTTGGGTGATTGAGTCGTTAAGTGATTGAGTTGCTGAGTGAGCTGGCAATGATGGTAGGTGCCGCTTAGGCCCATGAAGGGCGGCTTCGACGATCTTTTCTGTCATCGGATTCAAGGCCATCTCTGTGCTCTCTGTGTCTCTGCGGTGCATTTTCATCTCGGGAGCGCTGGCAGCATGGGTCGATCAAACGCGTTACTTGGCTTCCTTTTAAGGGGGAAGGCAGAAAGCGCGTTGGCGAGGCGAAGCAAGTCAGGGTCGCGCGCCGGGTCGGCCGCGATGAGGGCGCGCAGCGTGTTGGTCTGGCCTCAGGCCTGTAGCACCACGGCCATAAGGAGGGTCCTCTGCCTGGATCCTTCGGGATCCGGTAGGACTCGAGCCATTGATGATAGAAATTGCTGAACCCCGATCGGGGATTTTTTCTTCTTGCTTATCGAATGAATATAGGACTGGACGATTGCGATGAATTGTATCTCGATGTCCGTAGTGTACCGTCATTATTCTACACTCCATCATGATTTTTCCCTTCCAATAACGTGTTTTCAGGGACTTATAGGACCAAAATCGCTCAATTTGGGCTTTTTTTGCGAATTAGTGACAAACTCGGAATAAGAACCCGCTAGACTAGGGGCGGACCTTGCAAAGGTTTGCGTGAATCCGCATGCCCACACCGTTTGCCCAAAATCGAATCCAGGCACGTTGGTTGCCAAGCTGCGTTCGATACCCTTGACACGGCACCGAAACCCGTGCTTTGGTACACACTGTCCATTGGTCAAAGGTGCCGGCGTCAGCCAAAGGCTTCACCCTTACAGGGGCAAAAAACGAATCGGCGCGACACAGTTTTTAAACCCTAAGAGCCCGTAACCATCCAGGACTCACGACTTCACGAGCTCCCCATGTCCGGGATTGTGGTCGAAAAAAAAGACGGCAAGACCATCATCACGGTGGTCCAAAAGGAATCGGAAAGGGACGGGGAAGACTCCGTACGCACCCGGTCATCGGAAACGGCTCAAGCGCACACGACCGGGCGACGCACGTTCCTTCATGATGTTCTCGGCCGCCGGCTGCTCTTTTATTTAACCACAGGAGAAGAAGTGGAAGGCATCTTGGACGGTTTTGACCATGAGTCTCTGCGCCTTGAAGACGCCTTTCTCTACGGTGAGAAAAAGGAATGGCGTGCGGATTGGATGATCGTGGAAAGACGCCAGCTTGTGACCGTGTCTCCAGCGGGACGTATACGCCGACGGCCCCCTTCCAATGATTCCCCATAAAATGAAACGATCGCTAATGAAGAAAGGTTTCAAGACTCTTTTGAAAGTCTTCCAATGATCGAGTCCGAAGAGCTCTTCTCTAGGGGGAAGCCATTGGACCTCTGTTTTTTTCAATTTTCGAGAGGGCGCGAAACTGTTGCCGAAACGTCTTCAAATCGTGCTCGAAGGGTTTCAAGGATGAGTGCCCGAGTCCCCTCCTGCAAGGTTCCCCGCCGAACGCCTTGCTGTATTCCCTGTTGAATTTCGGCGAGGCACCCCTCTTCGCAGCCTTTCTTTTTGGTCAGTTCACAGGCATAGAATTCCATCATGATATCCCTCTTGCGTAGGCAATTCGCGGGGCAGATCCTTGTCCAACAGCCCTGAAAGCAGTGTCTTACCGGTCAAAAGATCCGCCTTGTCACTTCCACCCAGCTCGAACTCATTAACCGGCTTCTTCGGCCGCACGAAAAACTTCCAACAAACCGCATTGTCTTTTGAGGACATTAAGAATCATCCCAAGGAAATAACCTGCCGATAGCTTTTTGTCGTAAAGAGGCTCCAAGGCAAATGCCTTGACATCATTGCGCACCCCATGGTTTTCTTCGCTCGGCCGAACCCATGACGCACCGCGCGTAAGAGACAAGGCACCTAGAGCTTGGGCGAGAACCGGCAATACCGGAGTGTTTTATGGCATTTCAGGGGAGGTTCGAAGCGACACCACGCCCCTTCGAGGTCAAACAGCATTTTTTAGCTGTAAGCAAACGGCGTGTCTTGCTTCGACAACCCGGAAAGGATGTTTTTCCGTGGCTGTAGGGGCGAGACGACGCCATGCCCCTCCAATGGGACACGGTGTCTTTTTCTGGGAGCGCGGATTTCCTACCTTCCGTTTGTGTAGGCGAAGCGCCCGCGGTCCTAGAGGAAAATGGGCGAGCCGCCGCCTCGCCCCAACAAGCGTGAAGGCGAACCCGCGCTCCTAGGGGGAAAATGGGCTCTCGATCACGTTTCCGGACAAAGCGCATGACAGACGATTCCCATTCACAGCACAACGGCAAAACACGGGCATGTTATAGGATACCCTCATGCACAACACTCGACACCTCAGGAGGAACCCCGCATGCAAATAGACGACATTCGGCGGCTTGTGGAAACGGCCATTCCCTTTGTCTCCCGATCCGGCCTTCAGGTTTTGGAAATGCGTCCCGGATACGTCAAGCTTCGCATGCCTTTTGACGGCAACCAAAACCATGTGGGCACCATGTACGCCGGAGCTCTGTTCACTTTGGGAGAAATTCCCGGCGGGGCCCTCTGTTACTGCACCTTCGATCCTCGCAAATATTTTCCGCTGGCCAAGGAAATCACCATTCGTTATCGAAAGCCTGTTACCACGGACGCCGTGATCGAGGTGAGTCTTACTCAGGCCGAAATAGCTCGTATGCAAAGGGACCTGGACACCAACGGTAAAGCCGATTTTCTTGTGGATGCCGACATTATGGACGCATCGGGAGAATCGGTCGCTACCATTCATGGCGTTTACCAAATTCGATCCGTAACCCTGTGACACGGCGCCTGCGACATCAGGCTGCCCTCAGGCCCAAGACCCAAAGATTTGCTGGGAAGATCCAAATTTTTAGAAGCCTGATCGAGAACGCGTTTCTTTTAGACGAGTTTGATCTTTGCAGGGGCGGTGCGACGCCTTGCCCCATCCTTGGCGGCACGGGATCCAACGATCAATGCGCGTTTTCGGAAAAGGTTTTAGAAGCGTGACCAAGAGCGCGTTTCTTTTAGAAGAATTTGGTGTTTGCTGGGGCAAGGCGGTGCCTGGCTCCACCCCCTTGGCGGCCTTCGCTGCACCGGTCGGGGAGTGTTCTCAGAAAGCGTTCTCGGTTCCCGAGCCATCCGCTCCAGGGTTCCAGGCTCCGAGTTCGCTTGAGCTTGAAGAGGAAAAGAGGTCGTGCCTCAGGCTTTGTGGCAGGTCATGTTCCGGCGGCTGAGCCGGATGATCTGCGTCCTTCTTGCATGTGTACCGCTTCATGAAGGCTTTTCGAACGTCTCGGAAGCATCCTGGATTCGAGGACCCGATACCGTGTCTTTGGCCGAAGAACGTTCCTTTGTCCCTTCCCCGAAGCCCCCGTATCGCCTCGTTTTCTATGACAACATGCGCCATCCCGTAACGGCCGAAAACGGGCTTCCAGCGGCTGTCTGGGCCCACTCAGATTTTTCGCCCCTTATCGCCGTGGATGCCAATCCATGGGTTGGGATCAGCGTCTTCAGAGCCACCTCGGCGGAATCGGCTCTCTCGGATCGCCTCTACGCCAATGTGCAGCTTCAACTCATTCTGGAAGAATACGAACGCCTGCAGCAACGAGCCCGCGAAATCCTGGAAGGATTGGGCTTAAATCTTTTGACGTCTTCCCCTGCAACAACCCTTTCCCCGAAGGCCCTGGCGGCTCTTGGCGATACCTTGCCGGCATCTTCTGTCGAAGAACCATCTTTGGAAGCGAGGCTAGCACGTCTTCGATCCATTTATCGACAGGCGGCGTTGGAGGAAGCGACCGCGATTCCATCCGAACCCGAGGCCTTATCCCCTCTTTTTCTTGCCATGACCGGTTCCCCGTCCTCAGCGAGCCCTCCATCCACACAAGGTGGGGAGTCGCGAAAACCCGAGGCCGCGTCCCATGCGGGAAGCGGGCCCATGACGGCTTCGGCGACTTCTTCGAGCGAAAAGCCCCCGCTTCCTGAAGCCCCTCCCTCCTTTGGACCGTATTATCCCGTAGCACGACCGATTCAGGAACAAGTTCCCTTACCCTGGATTTTTCGAGCCGGCCTTGCCATGCTACGCTTTATTTTCACGCACAAAACAGAAATCCTTGCAGGTCTTTTTTTCGCCTTTGCACTGTTTTTGGTGCTTGCGATCATCTTTTCCACCAGGAGAGAACGGCTGTGAAACCCATAACCAGGACAGCACCGTCATCGCGGCTTTTGGCGTGGAGTGTGCCTACAACCCTGGTGTTTTTTGTCCTTGCCTTCTTGACCACATGTGCCTCACGGCCTGAAGATAGGGCTCGAGAATTAGACCGGCGAGCCAAAACCGCTTGGGCGGAACATCGGTTCGCCGTCGCCCTGGCGCTCTGGGAAGAAGCTTACGGCCTCACTCCCGATGATACCACCCTGGCCCTGCGACTTGCCCAGGCTTACGGGTACAGGTCTCAATGGGACAAAGGCCTTGAACTCTGCCGCCATGTGCTGGATCGAGATTCCCGCCATCTGAAAGCGTGGCGCACTTTAGCGCTGTTAGCCATGGCCTCCGGCCATATGGACCAAGCTTTACGTGCCGTGGAAACTTTAAAGCACCTGGATCCAAAAAGCGCCGCTTCCCGATCCCTCAACGGGGATTTTCTTTTGCTTCAGGGGAACGCCAAGGGGGCGCTGCAATCCTACGAAGCCGCCCTGGATTTTTTAAGATCTGAAGAAACCTCGTCGGAACCTCTTGCGGAAAAGGAAACATTGCCGGGATTAACCGACCCGGATGCGAAAGGTGTGCTGCAGGCAAAAAAAGCGGCCTGCCTTATCGCTTTGGGACGTCGCACCGAAGCCCTTCACCTGGTGGGAAACCTGGCTGCGGGCGCTTCAAAAGATTCGCAGCTTTGGGCGCATCTAGGTCGCCTTTGGGAAATTCTTGGAGAAAAAGATCAGGCGATTCGCGCCTATGAAGCCGCCTATGATTTGAATCCCGGGGATCTTTCCCCTATGGTGCACCGGATTCGTCTGGCCCTGGATGACCATCGTCCACAGGAAGCCACCGAAGCTCTGGATCGATTGGAAAAAGACGGCGCTTCCACCGAAGTGGTTGGAAAACTTCGTCTCGAAGTCGCCCTGCGGGAAGGTCAATTGCAGGAAGCCGCTCGAGTGTTGGCGAAACTCAAGGCCAAAGGCGTCGTGGACACGGAAGTGCGGCTTCTGGAAGCCAAGATTCGACTCTTGGAAGATCGTCCTTTAGAGGCGCTTCTTATCCTGGAAAAACTCCTAGACCTGGAACCTCATATTCCCACAACCCATTACCTGGCAGGTTTGGCCCATCTTCGATTAAACCATATACGCTTAGCCCAAAAGTCCATGATTCGAGCTTTAGAACTGAATCCTGGATTTACGGAAGCCCGCCTGGTTCTAGCCGCTGGTTATTACAAGCTGAATGAAACGGAACCGGCTCGAGCCCATGCGGAGGCTCTGGCGGCACGGGAACCGGAAAATCCGGAGGCTCGAATCCTTTTGGCCCTGTGTGCCGCTGAAAAGGGTTTTGGGGACGAGGCGGCTCGGCATGTGCAAGCCCTTCGCCTGCTGAACGGGGATCCTCTGAGAACCTTTTCAGTGCAAACTCAGGTGCTTGCACACGCGGGGGAAACAAAACGAGCCCTAAAAACCGCTTTCAGTCTTTGGGAAAGCTTCCCTTTAGATGCCGATGCCGCCTGGCTTGCCGTTCGACTTTCGTGTCAAACAGGTCGAAGCGATGAAGCTCAGAAGCTTTTGGAACAAATTCGGGATCGTGGCGCCTCATCGTCGGTCTTTCAGGTTTTGACCGGAGATCTTGCGCTTTGTTTGAACCGAAAGGAAGAAGCACGAAAAGCCTATGCTCGAGCTCTGGAACTGGATGGCAGGGCGGCGTCGGCTTATCGAGGGCTGGTTCGGAGTGAAGAAGCTTCTGAAGAAACTCTGCGAAGAATTCTCGAAGACTTTCGAAAGCAGGTGCCTTCTTCGGTGGAACCCGTGACGGCCTTAGCGGACCTTGCCTTTCAAAAGGGGGACATGGCGACGGCCCGTAGCCTTTTGGAACGGGACCTGAGCGCCCATCCCGATTCAGCGATTTTGCTGAACAATTTGGCCTGGGTTTATTTGGAATCCGACCAATGCTTGGACAAGGCCCTGTCTTTGGCGCAACGGGCCTACGATCTTTTGCCTCATCGCGTGGAAGTCCTGGACACTCTGGGATATGCGTATCTCAAGAAAGGCCTGTCGGCCCGTGCCTTGTGGTACTTAAGCGAAGCCCGCAGCCGGGATCCTCAGAATCCCATGCCGGCTTATCATCTAGGGCTTCTCTATGCGCATCAAAACGACAACGACCAAGCCCGCCTGCATCTGGAAGCGGCTCTTCGCCTCGGGCTTCCAGCCGACGCCGCGGCCCACGCAAGCTCGCTTCTCCAAAACCTTTCGTCATCCCCTAGACTCGACACTTCGCTTTCCGAATCAGTTCCGCCTTCCAATCCTTTAACTTCCAAATAAAACGAACATGAGCGACACCTCAAGCCATCGACAAGACACGGTCTATGGTTTTGGCCGTAAACTGGCGATCCTGAATGTTTTTTAAACGGGTTCTTCAGTCTAGAGAAAAACTTTGAAGCTTTCCTGCATCCCGCCTTCAAAGGGCATGCGGCAGGGATCCTCGAAAACGAACACTTGGCAAGGTGGGCTCTCACAACCAGAGGTCTTGGGGTCTTCCGCGATCTCTTCGGGCCAGAGCGAACCCTTGGCATGGTAAAGCCCACAAAACTCCTCAACAGAAAAAAGGTCCGCTCGGCCAAAGAAACATGTGCAACCCTGTTCCTTCTTAGGAAGACTTTTGCACACAAAAAGTGCAACGTGTTGCACACTGCGTGGAAGATTTTGGAAGTCGCTCGGTGAGCAAGGCCTTGTTTCTCTAGTAAAAACGATAGAATAAACTATATCCCTTCTGATTGACGGCGTAAGCATGGTTCTTGCAATTTGGTTCGTGCAACGGAGCGGCCTGGCCCCAACAGGATGAAAATGCCATGAGAACGCTTTGGGTTGGAAGGGTTTTGGAAGCTTTGGAGACCCTAGAGGGCAGAAAGCGGTGAGGGAAGGGAAGACTTGGGGCGAGACAAAGGAAGCTTCTTTTTCGAGATTTTTCAGGGCTGACAGGTGAGGGAAAGAGGCAACAGCGATACGGGTGATTGAAAAATCCAGGATCATGAAAGGAGCGAAGCCATGGTGAAAAGGAGGGTCTTGATTCTGTGGTATGGAAGAGCGGATCCGTCGGCCGACAAGTCTGGGCGTTTGAGCAAGGGATGGTTTCTGGGTGCAAAACAAGAAGGAGTGAGTTTATGAAAAAGAGAATTCTGTTGTTGACCCTGTGTGCTTTGCTTATGGGGGGTGGTGTTGCCAACGCCCAGTTTTTTAATAACTGGTATTTCAATCCCTACGGGACTGGGTTTGGCGCGGCCATAGAGATTACAGAATATTTCGATCTTACCGGTATCGCTTACGTGGAAAACACGATAACCGGTTCTGGCCCGGCGGGAACTTTCACGGATCATGGAGTGTTCAAATCCTTCAGCCATGATGGTGGTTCAGGGTGGCCGAGCGACATCGAAATCACGGCAACCTTTGTGGCAACAGGAACCTTTACTGATTTAGCGAGCGGAACCTTCACCTTTGATCCAGGGGGCACGTTAGAGATCTATGCTGATCCTAGCCCCGACTATGGAACGCCCACTGACATATACGGCGCCAACAACGGGACTCTCATTGGCGTATGGACGCTTGTTTCCGGCGGAGGACAACTAGAGAATGCAGTACCTAACGGAGATATTTCCGTCTACTTTACGGCTACTTACTTGGCCTCGGATTATTGGTTTACGCCTTCGGGAGTCGACATGAGCACGCTCGCGCCACCTATCATTGCCATCTCTTTGGCGACCACGAATGCAAGCGTGACAGCGCCGAACTCTACAGTGGTGCCCGAATTTGGCGATTGGTTTGATCCGGATCCACCCGGCACTAGCAACCGGCCACTCCAATTGTGGATGAGTAATAACGGGCAATATCGTGTCGGCGTTGTGCCTGAACCGGCGACCATGCTGCTCTTGGGCTCTGGATTGGCAGGCCTTGCCGGCTTCGCGAAACGAAGAAAGTCTTCCAAAAAATAGGGCCATAAGACGCAGCCCTTTAAACTGCAGGAGCGGTGGACGGCTATCCGTTCCACCGCTTCTGTCGTTAACGAGAAAAAGACGATCACTCCCTTCCTCACTCAGCCCGAAAGCTTAGCCGGCTGTCTTTTGGACCCCATTCTCGACTCATAGAGAAAGCGGCGTAGAGTTGTATACCCGGTGATCTTTTGCAACCTGCGAAGCAGGATAAAGGATCGCCAGAGGGGTTGTTGGATTCTGCCTAGCCGGTAAAGGGTTGCAATGCATCGAAGGAGGGCAGGAGGGGTCTTTTCATCCTCGTCGTACATGTAGTAGTTGCTTTTTCTCATGGCCTGCCTTTTGGTCAAATCCTTGATGGTGTGCACATCGAGACCGTAAGAATCGGGCAAATGGGCCGGAAATAAGAAATTTCGCTTTTCCACGGCCAGAGAAGGAAAATCTTTTCTAACCCTTTCAGTAATAGGAGCCCCATTGTATAAACGGATGCCCACGGCCACGTTGATAAGATCCCAGGAAGCAGCCGCCTTTTCCATTGTTTCGAAAGTTTCCTGAAGGGTCTGGGTCGTTTCCCCCGGAGCTCCCAGAAGAAGGTACCATGTAACTGGAATCCCTGCCTTTTGCAGAAGCTCTCCGGTTCTTAAGATGTCTTTTTTTCGAAAATTTTTACCCAAAGATTCAAGCATGCGATCCGAGCCCGATTCGGCGCCCACGTCCACTTCGGTGAACCCCGCTTTCTTCATCAGTTCCACCAGTTCTTCGTCCACAGCTCCCGGATTCAGTCCCATGGTGCGGACTTGAAGGTGCAGTTGACGAGCGATAAGAAGTTTAAGAACATTCTTAGCGTGCGGTAACGGAATGTTGAACGTGCTATCAGTAAACTCCACACACCGGATTCCGGTTTTCTCAACAAGGAGAGCAATTTCGTCAACGACTCTTTCTGGTTTCTTCAAGCGATACGTTCGCCCTTCGATGCGATTGTACGTGCAATAGACGCACGCAAGCGGACAACCTCGTTTGGTCTGCACTTGTAAAGGCGAGTTGTATTGAAGATAGGGTTTAAGGTCTAAATAACGACTGGGATCAACCACAGGCAGGCTGTTTAGATCGCGCACTCTGGAAGGAGCATGCTCTACCACCGTGCCATTGCTGGATCTATAAATCAGCCCAGGGACGTCTTCCAAAGGTGCGCCGTCTCTGATGCGCCCCAAAAAGGACACCATAGCTTCTTCTCCATCCCCGGCAATGGCAAAGGGGACACCAAAAAACTCCAGCATCTCTCTCCCGTTGATTCCCAGGGCGGGACCTCCGAGAACAATCGGCCCTGAAAAAGACTGTTTGCAGGGTTCGATGACGTTAGTCTTTGTGGATTCCAGTAAAAACTGTGTCTGGAACCCTACGGAATTGTCGATATTGCGAACGCTGATACCCACC
This sequence comes from Desulfosoma sp., assembly GCA_037481875.1. Lineage (NCBI taxonomy): Bacteria > Pseudomonadati > Thermodesulfobacteriota > Syntrophobacteria > Syntrophobacterales > Syntrophobacteraceae > Desulfosoma > Desulfosoma sp. Next base: position 9,894 of record JBBFKY010000016.1, read on the forward strand.
ACATCGGGTCGATGTTGTGCGACCGCTTTTCTGATAGCTTCCGCCGGGTTGGAAGCAAAACAGAGATCGAGCACCGTAACATCATGACCGGCTTGTTCCACAGCGGCGGCGACACAACACAGCCCGAAGGGAATAACGGGCCAGGGCTGTTTGAAGGTATTGGAATTGATCAGTAAAACTTTCATAAAAAAACCCCTTTCGTTCTAGGATGAAAGTCAAAGTTTTGTGTTCGATATGTGACAAAGAACCCTCGGTTGACCGGATACCTGCAGACAAAGAATCAGTGCCGGAAGAAAAAGGAGATCCCCAGCAAGCGCACTGAGCATGATCATGACGCTTAGAAAGCCGAAATGGATCGTGGGAACAAAATGACTGAGCACCGAAACCCCGAAGCCGATCAAAAGAATCAGGGTGGACGAGGTCATAGCCTGTCCTTTGGTCAAGATACCAAACGACAAGGATTGTGACGGGGTTAAACCTGAACTTCGGTTCTCCACATAGACACCGATGAAATGGATGGTGTTGTCCACAACCATGCCGATGGCTACGGCGGCAATGATCGCTGTGGCCGTATTGAGGGGGATGTCTAGAAGCCCCATGAGGCCGAAATTAAGAGCCAAAGGGAACAGGTTGGGAATGAGACTAAGAAGCCCCAACTTCCAGGACCTCAAGGCTATGATCATAATGGGCCAGATCACAAGGATCGCCAAGGCTAAGCTTTGAGTCTGACCGCTGACCAAGGCCTCTGTGGTGTTCACTCCATGGACGGCCCGACCGCTCAGCCGAACGGTCACTCCTTCCGGAGCCTGGGATTCGGCAAATTCCCTCATACGTTGGAGGATTTCAGCCTGAGCGCTTGAACGGTGTTCGGAAAGACGAAAGGTCACCCGGGCATGGCTGTAAGAGTCGTTGACGTAGGCTTTGAGGTCTTTGGGATCGTAAAGCAGGAGGTACTGAGCGATGAGATCACGTTTTTCAGGAAGGCGATAAAAATCGGGATGCTCTTGATGAAAAGCTTTGTTCATATCTTTTAAGAAATCCACCAAAGAAAGAGACGTGTCGACACCGTCCAAAGCTTTTCCTCGTGCCTGAAGAGCTTCCAAGTAGCGCAATAGACCGGGATCCTTGAAAGCATCTGTTTTGTGGGCGTTGACCGACACATCAAAGGAACCGACGCCCGCCAGATTCTGCTCAACAAAGGTGAAGGACCGTCGCAAAGGGTCTGAAGGTTTAAAATAGTCAAGCAGATTGGTTTCTACCCGAATTTTTTGAGCCAGAAAGGCACCGGCGAGCATAAGGAACACACCTCCGGTGACAAGGGTCTTGGGGTGGTTGAGAACCAGTCGACGCGTCGCTTCAAGAATCCACATCATGGTCCTTTTTTCCCGGTCCTTTATGTAAAGGTTTTCCGGCGGAAAAAGCAGGATCAAAGGGGGAAGGAGCACAAAGGCGAAGAAGAACTCGAAAACCATCCCCAGAGACGCGGTCCACGCGAAATCACGAATGGGAGGAATGGGGCTGACAGCCAGGGACAGAAACCCCACAAAGGTGGTCAGTGTCGTGAGAAAAGACGGGCGGATGACCCGTGCAAGCACAGAGTTCAGGGCTCGGCGCCGATCGTTTCCTGCAGAGTGCAGAACGTTTATCTCCAGGTGGCTAAAGATATGAACCGTGTCGGAAAGGGAAAGGGCCATCACAAGGGGAGGGACGATGACCGTGACATTGTGCAAGGTGATTCCCGCCATGGGAAAGAAACCCATGGTAGCCGTCAGGCAAGCGGAAATGTTCAAAAGGGCCAAGAGGGTAAGCTGAAATCTTCTGAAGATCCAATGAATCGTAAGACCGATAAGAAGGTATGTGATGGGAATGAAACGAAAAAGGTCGTCCTTCATGTACTGACTCAAACTGACGTTCATAACAGTCCAGCCGGCCAGATGAAATGAGGTCCCGTCGCTTCGGTACGGTTCAAGAATCCTTTCGGTTGCAGAAAGCAGGCGTTTTCGATGATCGGGATCTTCAGGACGGTCATCCGGAAAGACGACGATGGCGGTAGTGGTTGCGTCTTGGGATAGGATCTGGCGCACATAGAGAGGGTTGGACAGGGCGCGGGAACGCAGTTCTTGAAGTGCCTCCTGGGATTCCGGAATTTCTTCAAGGAAAGGGTGGACTTCAAAAAAACCTTCGCCGCCTCGAGTCTCGTTCACGTTGGCAAGGCTCAAGACCTCGCGCACCCCGGGCAGGTTTTCCAGCTTTTCCGTGACCTCCTTGATAAGCTGCAGGTTTTCTTTGGAAAAAAGGTCAGGTTTTTGAAACGCGATCACAAAAAATTCGTCGTTTCCAAAGACTTTTTTGAGCTCTTCGTAGAAGAGCGTGTCCGGATGATCTTCCAAGGTAAAGTAATCGACGTTGTTGACGGTTTGCACAAACGGTGCGAAAGCGCCAAAGCCGAAGGCGACGAGAAGGCCGAGTCCCAGGCACAGTCGGGATCGACGCGTGACAAAGTCAGGAAGCTTATCCAAACATCCCATGATGCGCGGCATGGAACCTGAAAATCCTTTCCTTCGCGGCCGTCGGCCTGGCCGGCTAAGTGCGTTCATGGCAAAGCACTCGAGGGCGGGCCGCGTTGAGGTAACGCTAAAAATCGTATCGGAGGGTCACGTAAGCTTGGTCGTTATGGCTGTACGTCCCGAGAAAGGTATCGGAAGGACCGGCGAAAAGGTTTAATCCGGCCGAGACGGCAAGGGGGGCGAAACGGCGGTAAGTGAGTGAAGGATTCCAGGTGCTTCCGCCGTCGGTGAGCATAATCATTCCACGTAAGCGTGCTTCCAGGTCACCTCGAAGGAAATCCTTTCGAATTTCTCCATTCAGGGACACGTTATGCCGTTTGAAATAAAGAACGGAGTCGTCATAGTCCAAAAGCACCTGATGGCCAAGCTGGAGGTTGGTGTACCAATCATGAGGCCATGTGCGGTCGATTCCCGCCACGGAAAAAAGAATCCGCTGAGTCACGGAAGTGAGATCGGATCTGAGGAAAACAGCATGGGAAGACAAGGCTGTTTCTCCGCGGAATCCGAAGGGCCCGAGCACGGTTTCCCATTCGAAGCCGAAGGTATGCGTCCTCTGGTAATCCACGGTCACATTCCCAGGGACCAACGTCCCCTGGAATGTCGCTTTGATTATTTCGTCGGGATCGAAGGACCCGTTGCTGCGAATGCCCTTGACCGGAAAGCTCGTGATAAAAGGCATGGGATTCCATGCGTAAAGGTAGCTTGCGGCCAGATCCCAGCCGGAAAGAGTGATTCCGGTGCGTAAGCCCCACTGTGTATTTCGAAACGTATGGGACGGTTCGTTTTCGTCGATTCCCACCGATGCCACGGCTTTTTGAAGCGGTGCCGGCAGCGGAGCCTTTTTGAGAACTTCCCGTGTGTGGCGAAAGACGGCCCAGTCGGTTCCGAAAAAGTCGATATCCGCCGGTTCAAAAAACGGAATGGCGACAACTTCGAAAGATAGAGGCTCACGAAGGAAACGCACACGGGCCATCCAATTGGGGATTTTTCTTTCTTCCAAAGTTGGGACGAGGAACTGCCTGAGGTCCTGCGGGTTCACGTTGTCCACGGGGCTTAGCTGGTCGGTTTTTCCCCATCGTATGATTTGCTTTCCTAAGCGAAGTTCCCAAGGCCCCTTGGTTCCATGGAAATAGGTCTCGTAAAGCTTAAATTCATGATCGTTCCAATCCCTATGAGGGCCGAACCAAAGGGTGTCCGATTCCCCCGAGACAAGAACATGGCTGTTTTGCAGAGGTGTTTCCAAGGGAAGCTTTGATTCCAGCCGAACACGGTTTCGAAAGGTTTGAGTGTGTTCAAAGGAGTCATCCTTTTTGAGGTCCAGGCCACCCGTAACTTCAAGGAAGCCTCGAAAACGTAACCTTTCAAGGGCATTTTTCGGGGCCTGTTCGGGTGCGGGTTCGTCTGTGGAAACGTGAGACGCGTTTTCGACCGAGTTGACAAATGAGGCAGTTTGCGTTGTCGGGACCGTTTGCCGGGTTTCCAAGGAAGATTCACCGGTGGCAAAAGACACTTGCGTATTCTTGTTCGGGCCATGATCGAAAACGGGTGATGGATTGCCGGGCGGCGAAGAGCAAGAAAGGATGCTTGAGGATTTGGGGACGGGATACGGCTTTGCCTCGTTTTCTTCGAGAGGGGATTCAAAGACTACATGGATCGCAGAGGACTCCTTTTCCACTCGGTATTGAAGCGGTGTGCCTTTTTTCAGGAAAAAAGTGTAGTGTAAGTGATCCGGGTGACGAGAATAGGTGATTTTTTCGATGCGACGATCCAGAGAAACCGGAACGGTTCCATCGGTGAGCCCGGGCGATTCTCTCGAAAAGTAAAGATCTACCGTAAAACGCCGAGGGGCTTCCAAAAAAGATGTTCGAACCAGCGACGCAGTCTCCGCCGATCGAATTTCGAACCGGGTCTGGTGCATGGAGACATGAAGCGCATGTTGGACGGAGCCTTTGTCCTGAGCGGCAATGCTCATGGAGGCCATGAGGATGAGAAAACTCGCAGCCATGACCACACTGGGCACCAGGAGGGACATCGAAGACTTAAGCCGTCTCGAAAGGTGAAACGGGACGTCCGCGGCGCCTTTCACCGGATTCTCCTTTACCATGCTTCAAGAGCCCGGACTGTAAAGGAATTGTCGTCAAGCCCGGTATTGTAGTTGATGCTCAGGGTTTTCAGAATGGTTCGATGGCCGTCTTTAAGGTTTTCCATGACGACCTCCATTTCCGTCCAAATCCCTTGCACCTGCTTGAGATTTCGAACTGTGTAGGTCTTAATGTGCTCTCCCTTCTTGTCCACATACTGGATCCGCATGGGTACCCAAATTTCCTTGGCGGCCCAGACTCGCACCATGCCGTACTGGGATGGTGGAGTTTCCAGAGGAGTGGATTCCAGGATCCAGCAGGGAACATCGCCCACGGTTTCTTCACCGATCACCCGATGTTGGGAAGCCTCCACAGCCCGACGCTCCAGGTCTTCATAGCTGAAGTCCGAATTGACGAAACTTTGAGATTTTTGAGCCGTCGCGATGCGTCGGCTTCTCTTCAGTGCCGGTAGATAAAGGAACTGTTCGGTATCGCCGGGTTTCGCTTCGAGAACGAGAAAGCCTGTACCTTCAATATCCGCAGGTGAAAGAAATCGAATCAGAGACTTTCGTGCCGAACCATCGGTTTTGACGGAGACTCGAAGTCGTCGCACCCTTTCGGAGCCGCCGGCACTCAGAAGAACCATTTCCGCTTCCGTGACGGAATCTCGACCTACGTCGCGATCGAAAATACGTTGCGCGATATCCTTGCCATCAGGCATTTGCGCCCCACAAGGGCAAGGCGCCAAAAGAACATAAATGACGAGAAACCATAGGATGAAGGCGGCACAGCAATAAGGCTCTTCAGCGTTTTGTCTTTGTCGAAAAGGAATCGTCATGGTTGTCAACCCTTTCGCTGGAAAGCCAAAAACTTGTCCATGAACTCACAATGCCAAGGTTTTCATGTCGTTTCAAAGACGGGCGAGCGCCGTCTCGTTCTTAGGAACCTGAATGTCTATTTTTTCTTGGGGCGCGGGTCTTTGGCCCGCACGTTTTACGGAAGGGACGCCTGCGCTCTCAGGGTCATTCCACTCCCGAACAACCTTCTAGGCCGCATAAGGTTAAGGGTTATTTTCCTTGGGGTGTTCAAATCAAGGAACCATGTTCTCACCAACTTCGGTAAAACCACCGGTCATGTGCCGCCGTGGTCCGTTTCACGAAAAACCGGTGGGCGCCTGCGAGTGGGCTCTTCAATGGGGGCGGCCCAACCCAGCCGGAAAAGGAGCACATGAGCCCGGTTAAAAAAATCCACATGGGGAAAGAGCGCCTCATAGCCGGTAAAAACCCGTTCTAAAAGCCTTTGATGCCTGGGTTGGAACGGATGCATCCCTTGGCGTTGGTAACGGGTCCAAAAAAGCGGGACGGCGGCCATGGGCTGAAGGGATAGGTTCCATGCCGTGGCCGTGAGCCAAAGGCGTTGCAGGGCACGCCCCCCCTGAAAGTAATGAGTGGGAGTCGTTCCGGAAACGGTCAGCAACGCGCAGGCTCCTGCATGGCGCACGCTTCGAGCCGTATGAGCGGCCACAACCCGGGATATGCCAAGCCGGTTCAAAACCTTCATGACCCCCCAAGGACGGGTGAGCCTGAGGAAAACTTCACCGGCACGTCCGGCTTCCAGATTTTTGAGGGGGAAACCGTCTCGTGTGGTGAGCACTTCTTCCTTACGGTAACGAATCATGCGATGAAGATGTTCATGAAGACGTCGATCTTCCAAGCGGATACGATCCGCCTGAAAGACGACTCGTGCCAATTTGTTTAAGCTCTTTCGATCCAAGACCCAATGGAGGCAAGAGTCCGAAAAATCCGCAATCGAGGCTTCCAGAACTTCTCGAATGACCGGCGAAAGAGGCGAGCGCTGGTAAAGTTTTCGATTGGTGCATCGTTTCCAAAGAACCTCGCTCAGTGGGTCTTCGTCAAGGGAAGCCCGTTCAAAGCGAAGTTGGGCGACGTGAAAAGGATCCTCGGGATCAGGAAAAGGTTCCACATGGGTGGATAGGCCAAGGCCGGTGGCGGCAATACGAATATTTTCGGCGACAGCCCCAGCGGAAATCACCGAAGCGATTTGATCGACGTTGAAAAAGGATTGATCTTTTTTGGGGTCGATAAAAATTCCAATCTTTTCATTGGAAACCGAAAAAAACCACGGCTGAGCGTTGTCACCCGACGGTGCCTGAACACCGGCTTCCAAAAGATAGTGAAGCACTGGTTCACTCAGAATAGGGCTTGAGGAGGGGGATGGGAAAGGTTTTTCCGGTCGAGGCCGACAATCGGGTCGAGGTGTTGTGATGAGGCGGGGAGGACAAAAGAGCCGTCGAAGAAAAGATCGAGCCATCAGAGCACCCGTCGGCCCTTTGGGCTGTGGTTCTTGGAAGCCATTGGGACCGTGCTTTTTGTGCAAGTGCCCCTGAGCAGGCGGCGCATCAGCTGAAGCATCTTCAAACCCGTCTTCCAAGAGAACGTGTTTGACGAAAGCTGTTTTGATGCGCTGCGAAGGATTGCGGTTGCCTCCGTGAAGCCGGCCTTGTCGCAATGTCCATGTGTAGGGGTCGATCTGAAGGTAGGAGGGAACAGGCCGGATGGGACCTCGCCCCAAAAGGATCTTAAGGGCTTCCGTGGCCGCAGCACCGGCGCATAGCATGCAGGCTGAAGCAATGGAAGGCCCCGTCTTTTCTCGAAAGCTCACTCGGCTGGTGTCCATATAGGCCAAATGGGTCGGGCGAGGCGCCAATCCCATGGCAAACCGAAGCAATTGGTCTTCTTCGGAAAGACCTTCGTGAATATGAAAATATTCGTCAAAGTTCATGCCTTCATGAGGGGAAAAAACCAAAACGGCGGCGCTGAATCCCAAAGGACCTGCAGTCACCACATGAAGGCCGAGTTCTAAAGCCCTGTTGAAAAGCAACCGACGCATGGTGAAGTTAAAAAAATCCAACCCGTCCAAGACCAAATGAGCTCCCGAGAGAAAGGAGTCAAGATTGGATTCGGTGAGTCCTTCGGGAAAGGTTTGAAGCGTCAGGTATGGGTTGATGGCCAGTGCCTGCTCCACCATGACCTCCAGCTTCGAACGTCCGAAGGTGGCGACCGTGGCCCCTGCCTGGCGGTTGATATTGACCGGTTCGAAAACATCGTAGTCCGCCAGATGAAAACGTCCCACCCCCATTCGAGTCAATGTCAGCAGATGCAATCCACCGACACCTCCCAGCCCGGCGATGGCCACACACGACCGATGGAGCAGCGCCTGTTCCGTAGGGGTCACCAAGCCCAGGTTACGGCGGAAAGCTTGGGTGAAGTACTCGCACGAAACGTCTGGCATGGCTTCACTCACAAGGTTATGGGGCTCCTCGAATGACCGTAAGTACTTGCTGATCCTAGAGCATGAGGATCGGCGTGACAAGAGGGAAACGCTTGAGAGGGTCAGTGAAGGCGCAGGGAGTTGCAGGAACAGAGGTAAGCGACGTTTTTTCTTTGCGTGGCATTGAGACCCTCGAGGGCGGAAGGTTCGTGAGCGAGGCACTGAAGGATTTGGTTTCCGGAAAGAGGGCGTGGTGGAGGGTCCAGGTGGCGGCGTACGTGAGTCCAGCCCGTGGCGGCTTCCCAGGTTTCGGTGAGGAAATGATATACGGAGCGCTTCAAGGCCAGGTTTTGAAGAAGCTTTTGAATACGCTCAGGGAAGGTTACAAGATCGGCCCGAAGAGCTACCGCCGGCGCGTTCACGAAAGGATAGGGGCGCACAGGACCCAGATCTTCAAAAAGAAAAATGGAGCGATAAAAGTCCGCATGGCGAGGGTTCACCATAATGCAAAAATCTGTGACGCGCTTTTTCAAAGCATAGCCGTAAGCGGCTCGAACAAGAAGCATGAAAAGACTTTGCAGGCAATAACTACGCCGCACAGCCAAAGCGCTCAGTTCCGCAAGACGTCGGCCTTGACGGCGCAGGGTCTTCAGTTCTTCACCATAGACTTTGTCCATGGGAAGTCCGTAAAGATCCGTATCCAGAACAATGGTGAGTGTACCGACGGTTGTGGCGCCGTCTTGAAGAAGAAGGGTCAGGGAAGTGGGAAGTAAATGGTGCAGACGATAGATCATGCCGGAAGAGGTGGGCCGAGGAATGTAGCCCTGCCGAAGGTATTCATCGTGGACGAGTGAAAAGGCTTCCTTACGTTCCTGCAAGGTTTCGGCCCACTTGAGGGTCAACCGATCCTGCCACGCCGGATCCAATAAAAGGTAACGTCCCCGCCTGATATAAGCCAGGTGACGTTGCTCTAAGGCTTTTTCGGCCACGTGCCCTCCTCGATCCGACGGCTTTCGGCCTTGTCCTCTCCGCGCGCCCCTTTTTCCATGCCAAGGCCGGTTCCAGACAATCGCGCCACGCTTAAAACCTTGCAGATTGGTTTGTCAAGCAAATATTCGCGTGAGCGGTACTTTTTATTGAAGTTGAGGATAATGGGTGGTGAAAAAATCTTTTTGAGAAGGATTGAGGTTTTCCCAAAGGGATGGGAAAAGGTGAAAAAAATGGCGAACAATTTCGGCTTTACGACCGTTCATGAAAGGAACCATCGTCCTTTGGGGCCCTTCGGCCGATGAAGTTTCCGCAGGAACGGGTGTTTCTGCGGGATTCCAAGGAAGTAGACCTGTCATGCGATGGAAATAGAGATACAGATTGGCATCCAGGTCGTTGGAATCATAAACCTGTTTGAGGCGGTCGGCGATGTGATGCATGTCCACCCGCAGGGCGACGGCCGGGGCGTCCACGCGAGGATAATGGCGTTCCGGCCCGAAGTCTTCAAAAAGAAGAATGTTCTTATAAAAGCTTACATGCTTGGGGTTGACGGCGATACAGAGATCATCCACACCGCGGTAGCGGGAATACTGGTACATGACCTGCGCTAAAAGCATGAAAAGATTGCGCCACCGTAACTTGGGCGGAGTCACCAAAGCGGAAAGTTCCACGACTCGTCGGCCCTTTTCGCGAAGAGTATCCAGTTCCGGTTTGTAGATAATGTCCATGGGAAGTCCAAAAGCTTCCGTGTCAAAGATTTCCGTCAGGGTGGAAATGACGGTGAGGTAGGATTTGGCGATGAAAATGACCGTTTCTGGAAGAAGCGAATGGGCGCTGAAAAAGAGTCCGTTGGGCTGGGGTTCCTTGAGGTAGCCCATGCGTAGATAAGTGTCGTGCACCAGGCGGAAGGATTGTTCGTATTCGTCGATGGTTTCGGCGATCTTGATGGCCGGACGGTCGATGTCGTCCAGTTGCAGGTCGAGAAGGTTGGAACGTCTGATACGGACCGTGCGGCGTCGTTCCAAGAGGTGGGGCGTGGGGTCGGACATGGGGTTCTCCTTGATCGGACACGGGGACGGCCACAGCGGTTCGCCCCTACGGGTTAACACTCGGGGCGGAGATATCGGTCCGCCCCGACGATAGAGGGACCGGTCGGGGCTAAGAATCCTTTTGGGTTCTTAGCTTGTCCATCAAAGCCTGCGCCTTTTCTTTTTCCGGGAAAGGCCCTTCTTTTTCCAGTGTCTTTTGTAATTCCTCCAGGGCTCGGTTCGTGGCACCCTTTTCCGCCAAGGCCACCGCCAGATGGTATCGAATGGAAGGATTGTCCGGCGATTTGGCCAAAGCGGCTTCAAACTGAGCGATGGCGCTTTCGTAAGCTTTCTTGTGCACAAAAATCCATCCCAGCGTATCCGCCACGGCCGGATCTTCCGGCATTTTTTCCTTGGCCATTTGGGCTAGGGTGAGAGCCCGATCGATGTTGCCGCCCGTTTCCACCAAAAGCCAGGCCAGGTTGTTGGCCGCCGGAGCGAAGTCAGGTTTTTGTTCCAGAATCTTTTCGTAATATCGTGCGGCGGATTCGTTTCTTCCCTTCACCTGGTGAAGGATGCCCAGGTTCATGAGAGCCGGAAGATAATCCGGCTGTCGTTCCAAAAGCATTTCAAGACGTTTTTCGGCCTCATCCGTGCGGCCAAGTAGATAGTAGACTTGTCCAAGCACCATGTACGGAGCGGGCCATTCGGGAGCTCTTTCAACAGCGGCCGAAAACGCCTTTTCCGCTCCCTGAAGGTCCTTTTTCACAAGCCTCACCTGACCTTCCAGTACAAGGAGAGAGGCTTCTAACAATTTATCTTCTTGAACCTTCGATAGCCGCTCCTCAATCAGGGAAAGGGCCTTATCGGGTTGTTTTTCCAAAACATAGGTCATCACGAGGCCTCGAAGAGCTTCCGTGGATCGAGGCGCCCGTTCCAACGCCGCTTCATAATGGGTTCGAGCTTCTTGATAACGTTTGTCTGCGAATTGAACACTTGCAACGGCAAGATAACCTTCAGGGCGGTCGGGAAAGAGTTTCTGGACTTCCATAAAAACCTTTTCCGCCTCATCCGTGAGTTTCTGAGCGGCCAAAGCCCGTCCCAGAAGAAGCCGAGCCCGCATCTCCCGCGGTTGCTTTTGCACCACATCCCGAGCCAAGGCTTCCGCCTCGCTTGCTTTGTCTTCTTTCAGTAAGAGCTCCGCTTTCACCATCTTGGCCAGGAAATGGTCCGGATTGAGTTTCAAGGCCTCTTCCAGAGAGTCTTTTCCTTGCTGTTGTCGGCCCAGATCAAAACGGGCCAAAGCCCTGTAGTAGTGGGCGTCGGCCAAGTTGGGATAGTCTATCACCAGTTTATCCAAAACGGTCAAACCCTGTTGGGTTTGCTTTTCTTTCAAAAGCATGCGGGCTTCCAGAAGTCGAGCCAGAGGATCTCCTTTGGCCTTGGATTCAATGGTTTTCAGGATGGCTCGAGCTTTTTCAAAGGCGTTCCTCTCATAGAGGATCTGGGCCTGGGCCCGTAGAGGTCGAAGATCTTCCGGATGCATTTGCGAGGCCTTTCGAAGAAGATCCAACGCCTTGTCGGATTCTCCTTTGGCCAGGTACAAGGAACTCAGCTCCAGTTGAGGTTCAATGCTTTCGGGCATGGCCGAAAGGGCGTCCAGAAGCGTTTTTTCGGCTTCTTCCACTTCCCCGCGGCTCAAATAAAACCGAGCCAGAGCTATGCGAAACTGAGGACTTTCGGGGGCTTTACCCACAGCCTTTTGAAGCTCTTCTTCGGCTTTATCGAATTCCCGTCGTGCGATGTAAAATTGAGCCATGGAAAGATTGTGCAGGGGTTCGTTGGGGAATTTTTCCTGGATGGACTTCAGGATGATTTCCGCTTTTGTTGAATCCCTCAGGGCGGCATAGAGCTGAGCCAGCGCATAAAGAGGCTGTGGGGAATCGGGCAGGGCTTCGGCGGCTTCCTGCAGCGTTTTTTCCCCTTCAGAAAGACGTCCCATGGAAAGGAAACATTGAGCTTTGAGCAGTCGCGCATCGAGACGCTTGGCATCCAGGGCCAAGGCTCGTTCCAGATCCTGCAGGGCTTCCTCAAAACGCTTGTCCCGAGCCAGGGAATGGCTACGAAGGATCAGAGCATCCACGTTGTCCGGTTGGCTTTCGAGAGCCTTTTCGGCGGCTTCCCGCGCCCGTTGGATCTGGTTTCCGGCAAGATATAAGGACGCCAGGCGGACTTGAGCCTTCACATGTCCCGGGTCAAGAGATGCCGCCTGACTGAAGGCTCCAAAGGCGTTACGAAGATCGTTTTGTTTGAGATAAACCTCCCCCAAGGCGAAATAAGCGTCTGGGGATTTGGGATTGGCCTTGAGAGCGTTTTTGTATTCCAATGCCGCTTCCGCCAGTTTTCCTTCCTCGCTGTAGGAGTTTCCTCGTGCCATGTGTTTGGCGAATTTTTTTTCCGGGCTTTGGCACCCGAAAGCAAAAACCAAAAGCAGGCTTAAGACGAAAAACCTTCCCAGAAGGCTTTTCGATAAGGAGGCAAACCCATGGTTTTCCCGAGAGCGCGGACCTTCGGCCCGCTCGAGATGCGGGCGGGACTCCCACGCTTCCAAGAGAAAAGCCCTATTCTGGCCGCTGTCGGGGTGGACCGATGTGTCCGCCCCTTTTCGCGGTGAGCCCATGCGCCACTCCATCGTACAGGCCGATCGCTGTCCCCAAGCCTCGTGGGGACGCAGCGACGCGTCCTTCCACACCACGGCCGGACCGCTATGCGCGCCCATTGTCGTCCGAACAAATCGCCCTGTCCGGCCCTTGTAAGGGCGGACCCATGTGTCCGCCCTTCTTCCCGCTAACCCCATGCATAGGCCCCATGATTTTTGGGCATCCTTTGATTCAACCGGACACTCTGGTGCCCGTCCGTCCCCACACGTCGATACGGGACCGCGTCTTCTGGTCGCCGGCTGACACGGAGGCTGCCCAAGACCAACAAACCCTGTCGCATCCACCCCCGCTTGGTAAGGGCGAGGCGCCGCCTCACCCCTACTTCCCGGCGGTGTGGGGCTCGGGCCCGCTTTCTGTGCAGGCGGGACGCCCGCCCTTTCATGGAAAAGTTCGTTCTCGGACAAGCTCCTGGATTCTTTTCTTTCTAGCATGAGAGGACAATGTCGAGGATGGTCAGGCATGGAATGCGTCTCCTTTGAAGAGCTCGGGACACGGAACAAAGGGGATTAGCTTTGTGACTCTTGGGGTTTAGGATTTCAACTTGCCTGGTGTAAACACATGCGCGGCCGGAAGCCGCACCTGAACACGATTGTAACCGGATTCCGCTCGAATATGCACGCTGGCACCGTATTCCCGCAAGGGCAAAATCGCATGGTAAAATCGAAGCACTGTTCTCTCGTCTCTAGGTGTGACGTTTTCCATAAAACGGACGTCATCCAACGTAATGTGTAAGGAATCCGATTGGATCATTCGAAATCCATCATGACCGAAACGAATGCCGACCCAACCGTCGGTGACGGAGGTTTCTACGGTCAAGGTCGAGCCGTCACTGGCCAGGGCCGATTCCAGAAGGCCGAGAAGGCAGCCGTTGACACAGCAGGCAAAATCCAGAGGGCGAATCGCCAAAAGAGGCAGCCCGTTAGGAACCATCTTAAAGCGTAACACCCCTATTTTGCCCCCGAGAAACGTGCAGAGTGTTTCCAAGGACATGACCGATTGACGGAGAATGTCCGCCGGATCCACCGTGTACAGATAGCTTTCGGGCTGAAGGGCCATCGCCCCTTGAAGAACACGAAAAATGGAGATGCATTCCTTGACTTTGGCCGAAGTGTTCTGAAGGGCCTGCAGAAGATTGGTGGCGCGCTCCAGCAAAGGATGCAGCGGGGCTTCTGCGGAGACGGTGCGGGATTCCGTGAGAACCCTCTGAAGGCGCACGGATTCCAGATCCAGACGTGCGCCCAAGGTATTGAAAACCTGTTGAGCCGGTTCGGCGCACAAACCCAAAAGACCTCCGGCCCATGTTTCCCCATGCAAGGTCAAGGCGGTCTTTTCCAGTAAGGAAAGAGTCGCTCGAAGCCGTGGTGCGAGACCTCTTTGCTGCAGCCGCGCACAGGCTGTCGCGGCCGTTTCCAGTGGCAGGGAAATACGGAAGGATTCATCAAAGGCGATACCGAAACGAAGACTGCCGTCTTCACAGCGCTGTGTCCATCGAACCCGCCCCGACACTTCCTCAGGTTTTGGATCCATGGCAAGGTCCACAACAACGCTTTCGTCTTCTTTAACAGCCACCACCTTCCCGATGCGGACACAGGCACCGATGTGATGAAGATCCTCCAGGATTCCCGACTCAGCCCATCGTCCGTCACGGGCCTTAATGGTTCCTTCCAAAGCCAAAGGAAGACGACATTGCCGCCTGCGTTCCACTCGTTCCCCGATCCCGGGCGCCCCTATCAATCTTCTACCCCCACCTTTCTCTGGCCATCCAATCGCCCCTTCCGGCCAAGCCCCCCTTCATCCTCCTCTTGGGCCACTTTTCTGGTTTCAGTTTAATAGGCAAAATTGATACCGAATGAGAGGGGTTCTAAGCGTCTTTTTATGGCATACCGCTTCATGGATCATTAACTAGTTGGGATCATTAAAAATGCTCGATCATCTCATAGTGTAGAGCCGAAATAAAGGAGCCGGAAGCTAGACTTTTTCAGAGCTTTTGCGGCCGGCTGAAAGCTTCCTTCACTGAAAAATGTGCAATGGATTGCACTTAAAGTGTGCAAAGTTTTGCGCAAGCGTTTCCTTTTTTGCAAACCCTTTTCCGTTTCAAAACAAGGAACGGCATGGGGAAGCCTCCTTGGCGAATGTGTGCATTTTGTTGCACACCATAGGCAAAAAAGGATACGCTTCGAATCAAAGAAACCTCCGCATAAAAGCTAAACTATTGTCTTAAAAACGGAAAATGGAATGTCTACAAATCTAGCACGAACCGTGCATACCAAGAGGCCGTCGCGCTCGTTTGTTTAGGAAAGCTGAGCGCATGCGGCGGCAACGCTCACAACGCGGTTTTCGGCCCACGAGACACCATGAAAACGAAAGCCGCGATGGAGGGAAAATGGCGGCAACGACCATCATCAGCGCCGAGACAATGGACTACGGGGCCTTTCTGCAGAGTTTGGTGGACCAGGTGGGCGTTCCCAGTCGATGGATACCGGTAGAGGGTTTGACACGGGATTTTCTGGAAAAGTTTCGGCCGGCCGTGGTGGTTGTGGAAACGCGACATGCCATCCCTTTGGAACTCAGCCGTTGTGCGGCTTCCTGTGGGTTTCCGCTGGCGGTGGTGAGCGAAAGAGCCGAAGTGCTTTCCAAGCTTTCCCGAAACAACGGGCAGAGCGTCTGGTGTTTTTCCAAGCCCTTGGAACCGACCGCTTTTGTGAGGTGCCTTGGGGATTTTCTGAAAAAGGAAGGATTGTTGTCTCGCGATGAAACCTTATGGGAGGGACCTTATCTCATTGGCGTCGGTGAGGCCATACGAACCGTCCGTACACGGCTTGCTCGAATAGCCGCCACCGACCTAGGGGTGCTGATTCGTGGAGAAACAGGGACGGGCAAAGGGGTTGTGGCCATGGCCATTCACAACAATTCGTCACGACGCCACGGCCCTTTCGTGCAGGTTAACTGTTCCAGCATACCCCACACCTTGCTGGAAAGTGAACTTTTCGGGTACCGCAAGGGTGCCTTTACGGGAGCCTATCGAGACAAACCGGGAAAATTCGATCTGGCAAAGGGCGGAAGTCTTTTTCTTGATGAAATATCGGACATGAGCCCTTCCATGCAAGCCAAACTTTTGCAGGTGCTTCAGGACTTGGAATACGCTCCGCTGGGGCATGCGGAAAATGTTCGAGCCGATGTGCGCGTCTTTTCCGCAACCAACGCCCCTCTGGAAGACATGGTGGCTCGAGGTCGATTCCGCCAGGATCTCTATTTTCGACTCAATGTGGTTCAAATCGAGCTTCCCCCCTTGCGGGAACGCCTTGAAGACGTGGGACCCCTGACCCAGCATTTTCTCAACAAGTATGCGGCTCTTTTTGGATGTCCTCTGCCCGGATTGTCCCCGGAACTTCGGCGTCTCATGGAGCTCTACGACTGGCCGGGAAATGTTCGGGAGCTGGAAAATTGCATCAAGGGACTCGTGGCGGTGGGCAATGAAGAGGAATTGCTGAAGACTTTGCGTCAGAAAGTCCATGATAATCGGCGGCGGCCCCACCCGGGTGAGAATCCGAGTGCGGTGGAGCTGCTGGAAGATATTCGGCAGAGTTCTTTGAAAGAGGTGGTTCAAAGGGTGGCTGATGAGGTGGAACGGCGCATGATCGATGAAGCTCTAAAAGAGACCCGAGGAAACAAGCGCAAGGCTGCGGAACTTCTTGGCGTGAGCCCCCGGACGCTGTACAAGAAAATGCGCATTTTGGACTCGATTGGTTCGAAGAACTTTCGAACATAATGCAACCGCAGAGGACGACGGCCATGATTCAATTGCCAAAGATCAACGTGGAACCTTATGTGGATGCCTTGATTCGGCGCAAGTGGTGGATTGTGGTGCCCTTGGTGCTGAGTGTCATCGGAGGGGTCCTGTATGCCATGACCACGCCGAAAATCTACGAAGCCAGCACGCTCATTCTCGTCGAAAAACAGCGTATCCCCACCAGCTATGTGCAGCCTACGGTGACGGAAAGTGTGGAAAGCCGTTTGAGGACCATCTCCCAGGAGGTGAACAGCCGCACGAACCTGGAGCGTATTATCAAAGATTTTAACCTTTACCCCGATTCCCGGATTCGGGAACGCGGTTTCAAAGATGTCTTACTCGATCACGTGAGAAAACTCTTGGGACGTCCCCTACCCAAGGAAGAAGAAGCCCCGAAAGTCCCCATGATGGACTTGGTGGAAAATATGAGGAAAAAAATCGGCGTCAATGTCAAGGGGCAAGGCAATGCCTTTGAAATCACTTTTCAGTGGGACGACCCGCAGACGGCGGCGGCTGTGGCCAACGCCATCGCCAGCCAGTTCATAGAGCAGAACCTGAAGGTTCGAGAAGAAATGGCCATGGGGACGACAGCCTTTTTGGATGTGGAAACCCAAAGGTTGCGAAAGGAATTGGAAGCTCGGGAACAGGCGCTGGAAAAATTCAAGAAAGAAAACATGGGCATGCTTCCGGACCAGCTTCAAAGCAATCTGAATATTCTCGGCCAACTCAAAGAAGAACTTACGGATCTGGAAAAACGTGTGGCTGTGGAAAAGCAACAGGCCATGATGCTTCAGTCGCAGAGCCAGGCCATGGCCCAAAGCGGCCCGGACCTGTCGTCGCTCATGGTTGAAGACGAATCGGGGTCCTTTGTCGGGGGGGAAATCGATCAACTGCGCCAAAAACTTGAAGACCTTCTGACCCGCTACACGGAACGGCACCCCGATGTGGTGGCTTTGAAAAGGAAAATCGAAAAGTTGGAAAAAGAAGCCGCTGAAGCTCTAGAAGCTTCCCGGCGTTCAGGAAAAAAGGGTTTACCGAACCTTGGAGGTTTGTCCGGGCAGGACATGTTCGCCATACAAACTCAACAGATCAACGCCAGGATTGCCGATTACGAAAAACAGATCGGCGTCTTGAAGGAACAGATCGCTCTCTACAAAGACCGCGTGGAAAAAACACCCCAAGTGGAATTGGAACTGACAAAACTTGTTCGCGACTACCAGACGGTGCAGGACCGTTATGCCCGGCTTTTGGCCAAGAAACTGGATGCCCAGATGGCCGAAGAGCTTGAACGTCGGCAAAAGGGAGAACAGTTTCGTGTGATCGATCCTGCAGTTGCACCGGATCGCCCCATCAAACCCGATGTGCGAAAGGTCCTGGCCATAGCCTTGTTGGCCGGCTTGGGGCTTGGATGCGGCCTGGCCTATGTACGGGAAACCTTGGATCCTCGATTTTATTCTCAAGAAGAGGTGGAAGCCGTCACTCGATGCAAGGTGCTGGTGAGTATTCCTTTGATAAAGGAGCAAGCGGCCAAATCAGGCAAAGGATTCAAGGTGTTCGGCAAGAAAAAGGCTGCGTGAATTTGGAATGTTTTTTATGTGGGTGCTGAAGGCGCCATGAAGCGCTGTGGTGAAAAAAATCTTCAAGGTGCCCTTTTCTTTGACCGATTGTCCCTATGGAACGGGACGATCGGAACCGGCATCGAACGTTTCAAGAACGGGTAAACGCATGGGAAAAATTTACGAAGCCCTGGAACGAGCCAAACAGAGTCGAACTGAAATTCCCGTGGTTCCTTCAACCTCGGACGGTGCCGATCCCGAAATCCCCGTTTCGGACCTTTTGCCTCAAGGATTCAGTCGTGAACTCGTGGTTCTGGACAAGCCCGGTTCCCAGGCCAGCGAAATGTTTCGGTACCTGAGATCCTTGGTGGTTCATCCGGCGGAAGGAGATCCCCCTCGTACCATTCTGGTCACCAGTGCCCTTTCGGGGGAGGGCAAGACTTACGTGGCGTCCAATTTGGCCGTGGCTATCAGCCAAGGCCTGGATGAATATGTGCTTCTGGTGGATGCGGACCTTCGAGCGCCCCGCATCCATCGAGTTTTCGGCCTTACCGATGTGACCCACGGTTTGTCGACCCACTTGGATAAACAGGTTCCTTTGGAAGAACTGCTTCGAAAGACCGGGCTTCCGAAGCTGACCATCCTTCCTGGAGGCAATTCCACGCATCGGCCTGCGGAACTTCTTACGTCCGAGCGCATGCGCCGACTCATTCGGGAAGTGCGGGACCGATACTCGGACCGGTTCGTCATCTTTGATTCCACGCCGCTGGAACTGACCCCGGAAACCTATGTGCTTGCCAATGAAGTGGACGCCATTCTCTTCGTGGTGCGCCGCGGTGTGACGCCGCGACGTTCGGTACAGGCGGCCTTGGAAAAAATTCGGCGGGAAAAACTCCTGGGGATGGTTTTTAACGGAGATGACGCCATTCTAAAGCGCTATCGCAAATACGGATATTACAAGAGTTACGGAGACGAGTCTCGCAAAAACAAGAGCTGATGACCGAAACCGCCATGCTGAAAATCTTCCACACCTATTATCCCATTCGAAATTTCCTGTTTTTCCTGGGGGAAGGTCTGCTTATTTTCGGCGCCCTTTGGGTCGGCTTCACGCTGCGCTACCACGGTTTTTACACCACGCCCGATACCCTAAGGCACAGTATCTGGATCCGAGTTCTGGTGGTCACCTTTGTCGTGCAGCTCAGCCTTTACTACCATGATCTTTACACAGTCTCGAAACCTTTGAGCCTTTTTGACCTCAGTTTAAAGCTCGTGCAGGCCACGGGCGCGGCTTGTATCGTGTTGGCCGGTATCTATTTCGTGTATCCGCCCGTCATTTTGGAACAAGGCGTGTTTTTTCTGGCCCTTTTTTTGGTATTGCTTCTGCTCGTCTCGTGGCGTTTCGGTTATCAATACGTGTGCCTCAAAGGGATCGGCTCGGAGAAGGTTTTCCTTATCGGCAGCGGGCGCCTGGCGGGACTCATCGGATCGGAAATTTCCGAAAATCTGGATTCCGGTTACAGAGTGGAAGCCATCTTGGATCGTGATGCCACAGAAAATGTCGCCGATAAATTGGGTGTGGAGTTTTACCGGGACTACGAGCGCATGTGCGAACTGGCATTGGAACGAAAAGTCTCCAAGATCATTGTGGCCTTGGATGAAAAACGTGGCAAATTTCCCGCCGAAGCCTTGCTGCGATGCCGTATGGCCGGAATTCCCGTCTTTGACGGCGTGACTTTCTACGAGGCCCTTAGCGGGAAGATTCTGGTGGAGGGGGCCCTACCTAGTTGGCTCATCTATTCCGACGGTTTTCATCGGCATCGATGGACACAACTGGCCAAGCGAACCCTGGATATCATCTTCGCCACCGCCGGTCTCGTGCTGTCGGCTCCGATCATGGCTGTAGTCGCTTTGGCGGTTAAATGGGATTCCCCCGGCCCTGTCTTTTACACTCAGGAACGAGTAGGACAAAAGGAGAAATCCTTTCACATTGTCAAATTCCGCACCATGGTGCAGAATGCCGAACAACTGAGCGGACCTGTGTGGGCCGGGGAGCGGGATCCTCGAATCACCCGCGTGGGCCGAATCCTTCGAAAACTGAGACTGGACGAGCTGCCGCAGTTCTGGAATGTGCTGCGAGGCGACATGAGTTTCGTCGGGCCCAGGCCGGAACGGCCCGTCTTTGTGCAAAGGCTGAAGAAGCGCCTCCCATACTATGGGGAACGGCACACGGTCAAACCCGGCATCACAGGATGGGCTCAGATCAACTACCCTTACGGCGCTTCGGAAGAAGACGCCCTGAAAAAACTGGAATACGATCTCTTCTACGTAAAAAACTTCTCCATCCTTATGGATATCTACATTGTGCTCAAGACCGTTCAAATTGTGTTGTTTGGGAAAGGGGCGAGGTGAAATGTTGAGTCACGAGTCATTAAGTCATTGAGTCATTGAGTCATTGAGTCATTGAGTCATTGAGTCATTGAGTCATTAAGTCATTAAGTCATTAAGTCATTAAGTCATTAAGTCATTAAGTCATTAAGTCATT
>JBBFKY010000016.1:30555-35080 GCA_037481875.1 Desulfosoma sp.
AAGTCACTGAGTCATTGAGTCATTAAGTCATTAAGTTTGTGCGGCAGTGAGTCATTGAGTCATTAAGGGAGTGAGTGGTTGAGTCATTAAGTCATTGGGTGGTTGAGTCATTGGGTCATTGAGTCATTAAGTCTGTGCGTCATTGAGTCATAAAGTCATTGAGTCATAAAGTCATTGAGTCATTGAGTCATTGAGTGATTGAGTGGTTGAGTGGTTGGGAGGGGTGGGGGGAGTTGTTGACTCGTTAGGGTATTGGGGCGTTAAGTTAGTACGGCAGTGGGTTGGTTGATGGGCTTGAGAATAGGAAAAAAGGCTCGATGTAATCGAGTTAGGCGAAGCCTGCCTGGGGGAAAAGCCTTAGAAAAGACACAGGATGAGGGGACAAGGCCATGGGAAGGAAGCGCGGAGACGGGATCATTATGGGAATCGTGGTGGCGCTGTGGATGTCGGTGGCTTGGTGCGGCGCGCTGTGGGCTGCGGAAAAGCCGCGACAAGCCTCTGGGGTTAAGGCCGAGGCAGCCGGCACATACAGAATCGGCAAAGGGGATGTGCTGGAAATTCATGTATGGAAAGAACCCGTCTTGAGTCGTGAAACCTTTGTGCGTATGGACGGCATGATTTCCTTGCCTCTTTTGGATGACTTGCAGGCGGCAGGCCGCACCCCCATGGAAGTGAAAAAAGACATCCAGCAAAGACTTTCCGAATTTATCGAACAACCCGAAGTGACCGTGATCCTGAAAGCCGCTACGAGCCAAAAATTCTACATGATCGGCGAAATTGCCAAACCCGGGGAATACCAACTGACTACCGACATCACAGTCTTACAAGCCTTTGCCATGGCCGGCGGCTTCACAGAATGGGCCGAGAAGGATAAGGTCATGATTCTCCGGCGTGAAGGGGACCAGGAAAAACGCATTCCCGTCAATTACAAAGAAATTGTGAAAGGTAAAAATACGGAGCAAAATATTTTGATTCAGGCGGGCGACACCATCGTCGTTCCTTAACCATTTCCCGGTCCAACGACCCCTGTACGGACGGCCCTATGTGTCCGCTCCGTAACGATTGACACCCGTAGGGGCGGCTCTAGGTGTCCGCCCCCCAAACCCCGCTGGAGGATCCCAGCATGAAAAACCCACGCTGTGCCGTCCTGCTCTTGGTGGGGATGATTCTTCACGCCGGCCCGCTCTTCGCGGATTCCATTCAAACCCTTGAGCCACGGCTGACCATCAGCGAAGAATACACGGACAACGTGGATCTGGATCGCTCTGACCCCCGTGAAGAATGGACCACCGTCATCAGCCCCGGCATCGACTATTCCGTGCTCTGGAAAACGCGAGGCTTACACCTTTCCTACAGTCCCGGGTTTGCTTATGCGGCCAAAGACCGGAATAATTCGGAAATCCGCCAAAATCTTTCAGCTTATTTCTGGGACCAGGTCACGAACAAGCTCCGCGTACGAGTTTCCGAAACCCTTGAGCGTACCGAACTTCCCTACACACTGAAAGAACCCGTTTTCCGGCGTACTCGAACCATCCCTTCGAGGCCCGAACCATCCGAAGGAACCCCTGTGGAAATCCAGGAACCCATTGTAGAACGGCGTCCGGACAGAACCATTCGCCGCAATCGGGAACCCTACACCGAAAGCCTGACAGCCCTGACAGCCGATTATCGTTTTGGAAAACGCGATCGCTTGACGGCTTCTTATGTTTTCGGCCTTTTGGACAATGATGATCCAAAGGTGGAAGACAATCGGCGCCATAGCCCAGCCCTTGCCGTGACCCTGTGGCCATGGGACCATTACGGCATCGATGCGGGGCTCCGTTATGACCGAGGGGACTATTCCGGCAAGACGGATTATACCAACGACTACGAAGCCCATCTGCGGTTTCTTCGCGAATTTTCCCCGCACTTGAACGGCTTCATCGGTTATCGACATACAGTTTCCGATACTTTCGGCGGTGAAAAAGACTATCAGGTGTATGAACCGTTCCTAGGAGTGGATTGGGAACCGTCAAAAGATTTCTTTGCAAGCCTTAGTGTGGGGTATTTCTACAAGAAGAACGAAATCGGTTCCGACGACAGCGGCCCCACAGTTTCTGGAGACCTGGGGAAGACTTGGCGTTTTCGCCGTGGAGCCGTTCGAATTTCGGGGGGTACGGGATACGAACAGAGTTACGGAGGGGCGGAGAATCTGGGATTTACCGTTTACTACCAGGCTATGATCGCCGGCAATTACGCCCTCACCAAGCGCATCGATTCCTTTGGATCCTTTTCGGTGGTGCGAAACGAATACCTGGACGAAGATCCGGAACGAGACGACAACGTCTATACCTTAGCGGCAGGCCTTCGATACCGCATGCTTCGCTGGCTTTACCTCAACATGACCTATTCCCATAAGAAACTGGATTCCAACCTCAACGAAAACGATTATCGAGAAAACCGTGTGGTCATGAGTGTCAGTTTGGTTCCGGAACACGGAATACGTTTTAAATAGTCACGCAAAGCTTTTCACGCATCTTCAAACCAACACGGCCCGAAGCGAGGCCCTTGAGCTTTCGATTCGAAACAAACGCGGTTATGCGCATTTCCCTTTTTCAAAGGAGATCCCCCTGAAACCCGAAGCCCCACACCCTACGAAGAATGAAACGTGCGCCGAGGGAGCCACGCCCCCAACGGAAAACTCCAATCGGGTCGAGGTCAAAGAAAACCAAGCGGTGGAAGGCTGTTCCCCAATGAAGGCAGGCGTTGATTTTCCTGAGAGAGGGAGTGACGCTCCTGCAGAAAAAGCGACCCCAGGGCCCGCCCTTGAAGGGGAAAAGGCGTTCTCGAACAAGCTTCCAGAGGGTGGTGCCGGTCATCTACGCCCATGGCTTCTGTGCACCCTGTTTCTAATTTGTGCCTTGCTTATTCAAACCATAGGTCATGGAAAACCTGTGCCTTTGCCGCGGCCTTTGAGTGATTTTCCGCGTTCCGTGGGACCCTGGAGAGGTGAAGTCGACGAAGTGTTGCCGGAAAATATCGTCCAGGTGCTCGGCGTAGACGATTACGTGAGCCGCTCCTACGTCGGCCCCGAGGCTCCCGTGCACTTTTATGCCAGCTATTTTGCCACCACCTGGGGAGGAAAAAGCTACCATTCCCCGCGAAACTGCATGCCTGGATCCGGCTGGGATGTGGCCCGTCTCGAGGTGGTCCCCCTCACCTTTACCAATCCTCACCCTCACACGGTGGAAGTCAGCCGCATGCTGATGCAAAAAGGAGCGGAACACCAAGTCGTTCTGTACTGGTACCAGGGCCGAGGCCGCATCATGCCCACGGAATATTCCGAACGCATCTTCCGAGTCATCGATTCCCTGTTCCATCAGCGTACCGACGGAGCCTTTGTACGTATCATCGTGCCTGTCCATGACAACCGTATGGATAAGGCCATGGACACGGCCGTGGATTTTGCACAGCACATTATTCCCATAATGCATAAATACCTCCCAAAGTAACAAATCATTGAGTCATTGAGTTATTGAGTCATTAAGTCATAAAGTCATTAAGTCATTAAGTCATTGAGTGATTGAGTCGTTGGGTCATTGGGTCATTGAGTCATTAAGTCATTAAGTCATTGAGTCATTAAGTCATTAAGTCATTGAGAGATTGAGTCGTTGGGTCATTGAGTCGTTGGGTCATTGAGTCGTTGGGTCGTTGAGTCGTTGGGTCGTTGAGTCGTTGGGTCGTTGAGTCGTTGGGTCGTTGAGTCGTTGAGTCTATAAGTGGTTCGGTCGTGGAGTCGTTAAGGGGGTAAGTGGTTGAGTCATAGAGGCGGGGGGATGGGGTGAATGGGACGGGGCGAAGGGCACCAAGAGCCTCTGTAAGATCATTTGAGGATCTTCATGTTTGGAAGCTTGTAAGAAATTTGAGACAAAAGATTTATGAGGCCTCAGAGGCGTTTCCGCACGCAGAAAGATATCTCTTGGTCAAACAAATTCGTAGGGCTGCCATCTCGGCGACGGCAAACATTGCAGAGGGATTTGGACGGTTTCATTATCAGGAAAACATTCAGTTTTGTCGGCAGGCGAGAGGGTCGCTTTTTGAGCTTGTGGATCATCTCATTACGGCTCGAGACCAAGGCTATATCCAGGATGATGCCTTCAATGCACTAAAAGCGCAAACCTATGAGTGCATCAAAGTGTTGAACGCCTACATCGCATCCATTGACCGCCATCGCCAAACCACCCAATAACCCAACACCCCCCTACCACAATGACTTAATGACTTAATGACTCAATGACTCACTAACTACATGATTTACTGACTTCATGACCCAACACCCCCCTACCACAATGACTCAATGACTCACTAGCTACATGATTTACTGACTTCATGACCCAACACCCCCCTACCACAATGACTTAATGACTTAATGACTCAATGACTCACTAACTACATGATTTACTGACTTCATCATCCAACACTCCCCTACCACAATGACTCAATGACTCAATGACTCAATGACTCAATGACTCAATGACTCAATGAC
>JBBFKY010000017.1 GCA_037481875.1 Desulfosoma sp.
GTGCGGCTTCGTCCGCTCAAACTTCTTCTTCCCCATCGCTCTTCCTCCTCACGTCCTTACCGAATCCATGAATGCGAAACTTTTTGTTCTAAAAAGTCAGGATGCCCTTGGGTCTGGTCCGCCCCCTGAAAGCCGGCGCCGTTTCGCATGCCACCGGAGAGGCGTCATCATTCCGGCCGCGTGAGGCCCTTCGATCACTTACCAGCGATAATGGGCGAAAGCCTTGTTAGCTTCTGCCATGCGGTGCGTGTCTTCCCTTTTCTTGACCGATCCCCCCCGGTTCTGGGAGGCATCCAACAGTTCCCCCGCCAACTTGTCGATCATGGTCTTTTCCGAACGGTTTTTGGCGTAGGAAATAATCCAACGCATGGCCAAGGCGTCTCGTCGGTCGCTGCGCACTTCCACAGGCACCTGGTAGGTGGCGCCGCCTACCCGTCTGGATTTCACTTCGATGATGGGCCGCACATGTTCCATGGCCTTATGAAAAACTTCCAGAGGGTCCTGCTTGCTACGCCTCTCAATGACTTCAAAGGCTCCGTAAAGAATGCGTTCCGCCACACTCTTCTTGCCTTGACGCATGATATTGTTGATGAACTTGGCCACCAACCGGCTGTTGTATTTGGGGTCCGGAAGCACTTCCCGCTTCGCAACTTCTCTTCTACGTGGCATCGCCTTCCTCAACCTCGTCCATCGTTTATGGCAAAAGAGAAGCCATGGCCCTCAGCAGGGCCATGGCCCGCCTTGGCTTGTCTCAACGTCTTACTTCGGCCGCTTAGCCCCGTACTTGGATCGGCCCTGTTTGCGGTTGGCAACACCCAGAGCATCCAAGGTTCCACGAATAATGTGGTAACGGACGCCGGGCAAGTCCTTAACACGGCCTCCACGAATCAACACCACGGAATGCTCCTGCAGATTGTGGCCGATTCCTGGAATATACGAAGTCACTTCGATGCCGTTGGTCAGCCGCACACGGGCGATCTTTCGCAGAGCCGAGTTCGGCTTCTTTGGGGTCGTCGTATAGACGCGCACACACACGCCCCGCTTCTGCGGGCAGCTCTGAAGCGCCGGAGTGCTCGATTTCCTACGAACCTTTTCTCTTCCCTTTCGCACCAACTGATTGATCGTGGGCATCCTTGTTTTCTCCACCAACTCCAGATCGCATTAATTTCAGAAACTTATTGCCTCAGAGCCCCTAGGCTCAGAAACACCTCTATCTACAGAGTCGCCTGAACCTTGTCAAGCGTTTTCAGCCTTTGAACCTGTCCCCAAGGGATCACCTTTCCTGCAAGGCCTCGGCGCTCACATGAAGCTTTCGGTAACGCCGCATGCCTGTCCCCGCAGGAATCAGTCTTCCCATGATGACGTTTTCCTTGAGACCCCGCAGACGGTCCACCTTGCCGGCCGCCGCAGCGTCCGTCAGTACCTTGGTGGTCTCTTGAAAAGACGCCGCCGAAATGAAACTTTCCGTACTCAAGGACGCCTTGGTGATACCGAGAAGCAAAGGTTCAGCCGCTGCAGGCATTTTCCCTTCCGCTTCCAGTCTTCGGTTCACCTCTTCGAAGACATGCTTTTCCACATGTTCCCCAAGCAGGAAATCCGAGTCGCCCGGGTTAATGATGCGCACACGGCGAAGCATCTGACGCACGATGACTTCGATGTGCTTGTCGTTGATCTTCACACCCTGAAGTCGGTACACCTGTTGCACTTCGTTGACCAGGTACTTGGCCAGCTCCTTTTCCCCAAGCACGTTCAACACATCGTGAGGATTGGGAGAACCGTCCATAAGGGGTTCACCGGCCCTAACGTAGTCGCCTTCATGGACACTGATGTGTTTGCCCTTGGGAATGAGATACTCCCGAGGCTCACCCACTTCGGGCGTGACGATAACCTTGCGTTTTCCTTTGGCGTCTTTGCCGAAACTCACCACACCTTCAATTTCCGTAATGACCGCATGTTCCTTGGGTTTACGCACCTCGAAAAGTTCAGCGACACGAGGCAAACCGCCCGTGATGTCTTTGGTTTTGGTGGTTTCTCGAGGAATTCGGGCCAACACATCGCCGGGAAAAACCGAATCCCCTTCATTGACCATGAGGATGGCGCCCACGGGCATATAGTATCGGGCGTGACCTCCGTCCCCGACACGAGCCGTTCGGCCTTTCTCATCCTTGATGGAGACACGAGGCCTCATATCGCCCTCTCGAACCTCCACCACCACCTTGCTGGATTTCCCCGTGACGGGATCCAGCCTTTCTTGCATGGTCACCCCTTCGATGATGTCCCCAAATTTGACCGTTCCCTGCACATCGGTGAGAATGGGTGTAAAGTAAGGATCCCATTCCGCCAAGAGGGTCTCCGGCTCCACCCATTGCCCGTCTCGAACCTTAAGCTTGGCCCCGTAGACGATGATGTAACGTTCCCGCTCCCGACCGCTCTCACTCACAATGGCAATCTCCCCATTGCGGTTCATGGCCACCAGATCGCCTTCGCGGTTGAGCACCGTGTTGAGGTTGACGAATTTCACCTGACCCGGATACCGGTTCTGAATGGCCGTCTGCTCAATGCGCTTGCTCGCCGTTCCACCAATGTGGAAGGTCCGCATGGTGAGCTGGGTGCCGGGTTCTCCGATGGACTGAGCGGCGATGATGCCGATGGCTTCACCGATCTGAACCCTCTTGCCGTGCGCCAAGTCCCGTCCGTAGCAGGTCGCACAAACCCCATGGCGGCTCTGGCACGTGAGGATGGAGCGGATGGGGACCTTTTCGATGCCGGCATCTTCGATCTTCTTGACTCCTTCCTCATCGATTTCCTCACCCGCATGCACCAGAACGTCGCCCGTGACGGGGTCCACGACGTCTTCCAAAGCCACCCTGCCCAGGATTCTTTCTCCCAGCCGTTGAATGATTTCGCCGGCTTCCAGAAGGGCTTCGGCCATGATGCCGTCCATCGTGCCGCAGTCTTGCTCGGTGATAATGACGTCTTGCGACACATCCACCAAGCGGCGGGTCAGATACCCGGAGTTGGCCGTCTTGAGGGCTGTGTCGGCTAGACCTTTTCGCGCCCCGTGTGTGGAAATGAAGTACTGGAGCACGGTGAGTCCTTCACGGAAATTGGCCGTGATTGGGGTTTCGATGATTTCCCCGGAAGGCTTGGCCATAAGGCCGCGCATTCCCGAAAGCTGCCGCATTTGGTCTTTGCTGCCACGAGCACCGGAGTCCGCCATCATGAAAATAGGGTTGTAAGAAGTGGTTCGAGCCTTTTGCCCGTCGGGACCCTCAACAATTTCCGTTTCGATCTCCTTCATCATCTCGGCGGCCACACTGTCCGTGGCTTTGGCCCAAATATCCACGACCTTGTTGTATTTTTCACCTCCGGTGATCAAACCTTCGTTGTACTGACGTTCTATCTCTCTGACTTCTTCAAAAGCCTTTTCAATAATCTCCGATTTACGCGACGGTATGGTCATGTCTTTGATGGCAATGGACAATCCCGAGCGCGTGGCTTGAGCGTAGCCAAGGTCTTTCAGTCGGTCCGCCAGGATGACCGTGGCTTTTTCTCCGGCTCTGCGGTAACTGAAATCGATGAGGTCCAGCAAGGCCTTCTTGGTCATGACCTTGTTGATCCGCTGAAAGATTTCGGGAAAGAGCGAAGCGTCCTTGCTCAAGGGTTCGTCTAAAAGACTGCTGATGGTTTCCCATAACAGAGCGCGACCGACGGTGGTTTCCATCAAACGGCCATGGAGGCGAACCTTGATGCGCGCATGCAAATGCACTTCACCGGCATCGTAGGCGCAGCGCACTTCCTCCACGCCGGAAAAGCTGCGGCCCTCCCCCTTAGCAAAGGGCCTTTCTCGTGTCATGTAATAAAGCCCAAGAACAATGTCCTGGGACGGCACAATGATCGGCCCACCATGAGCCGGACTCAAAATGTTGTTGGTGGACATCATAAGGACGCGGGCTTCCGCTTGGGCTTCAATCGAAAGCGGCACATGGACGGCCATCTGGTCCCCGTCGAAGTCCGCGTTGAAGGCTGTACATACCAAGGGGTGCAGCTGAATGGCTTTCCCTTCGATCAGGATAGGCTCAAAGGCCTGAATGCCCAGTCGGTGCAAGGTCGGGGCTCGGTTGAGCATCACCGGAAACTCCCGCACCACTTCATCCAGGGTGTCCCAAACCTCCGGGGTTTCCTTTTCCACCATCTTCTTGGCAGCCTTGATGGTCCCCACATGGCCCTTTTCTTCCAGCTTGTTGTAGACAAAGGGCTTGAAAAGCTCCAGGGCCATCTTTTTGGGCAAGCCGCACTGGTGCAGCCTGAGGTTCGGTCCCACCACGATCACGGTACGGCCGGAATAGTCCACGCGTTTGCCGAGAAGGTTCTGACGAAAACGGCCTTGCTTGCCCTTGAGCATGTCACTCAAAGACTTGAGCGGCCGTTTGTTGGCTCCCGTGATGGTTTTGCCGCGGCGCCCGTTGTCGAAAAGAACATCCACGGCTTCCTGAAGCATGCGTTTTTCGTTTCGAATGATGATATCGGGCGCATTGAGATCCATCAGCCTTTTGAGGCGGTTGTTTCGGTTGATGACGCGCCGGTACAAATCGTTGAGGTCGCTTGTGGCAAACCGACCTCCGTCCAAAGGCACTAAAGGCCTCAGGTCCGGAGGCAGAACCGGAATGACGTTCATGATGGTCCATTCCGGCTGATTGTCCGAATCCTTAAAGGCTTCGATCACTTTCAGGCGCTTGGCCAATTTCTTGCGCTTGGCCACGGAAGAAGTTTCCATCATTTCGGTGCGCAGTTCTCGAGCCAAGGCCGCCAGATCCAATTCGGCCAACAATTCCCGAATGGCTTCGGCTCCGATTCCGGCACGAAAGCCGGCCCCGTACTCCTGAACAAGGCTGCGATACTTCTCTTCACTGAGCAGATCGTATTTCTTCAAGCCGGGAACATCTCCGGCATTCAAGACGATATAGGAGTCGAAATACAGGACCCTTTCCAGATCCCTCATGGTGAGGTCCAAAAGATTTCCGATCTTGCTGGGAAGACTGCGCAAAAACCAGATGTGGGCCACCGGGGCGGCCAGCTCAATGTGCCCCATGCGTTCACGACGCACCTTGGACTGAATCACCTCCACGCCACACTTTTCGCACACTACACCCCGGTGTTTCATCCTCTTATACTTACCGCAGTTACACTCATAGTCTTTGGTAGGACCGAAAATCTTGGCACAGAAAAGCCCGTCCCGTTCCGGCTTGAAGGTGCGGTAATTGATGGTTTCCGGCTTCTTGACTTCACCGTGAGACCATTCGCGAATCTTTTCCGGTGACGCCAGCATGATCTTGACAGCGTCAAAGTGAAGGGGATCCGTCGGTTTCATGAAGTAAGGATAAAGCTCTTTCAAGGGTTCCTCCTTGTGCGTCATGCCCTGTGCCGAACGGGCTTTCTTCATGAGTTCATCCCTCAGGAAAGCCCGAACAGGATCAGGACGTCCAACTGACGCGAATCTATTCTTCCTCGCCTTCCTCTTCGCTCAACAATTGAACATCCAAAGCGAGGGCTTGGAGCTCTTTGACGAGGACATTAAAGGATTCCGGCAACCCGGCTTCCAAGGTATTGTCCCCTTTGACGATTTTTTCGTACATACGGGTTCTTCCAGCCAGGTCATCCGATTTCACCGTCAAGAACTCCTGGAGCGCGTAAGCCGCCCCGTAGGCTTCCATGGCCCACACTTCCATCTCACCCAGCCTTTGGCCTCCGAACTGGGCCTTACCGCCCAAAGGCTGCTGGGTTACCAGGGAGTAAGGTCCGATGGATCGAGCGTGAATCTTGTCGTCCACCAGGTGGTGCAACTTGAGCATGTACATGATGCCGACGGTGACCGGTTGATCAAAGGGTTCGCCCGTGCGACCGTCGTAGAGAATCGCTTGGCCTGTTTCGGGAAGTCCCGCTTCTTTGAGAAAATCGCGAATTTCGGCCTCTTCGGCACCGTCAAAAACGGGAGAAGCCACATGGAGCCCTTCACGCAGGTGCGGCAGAAGCGCTTCCAGATCCTTGGGCTCCGCGTCTTTAAAGTAGCTGTCGAATTCCAGCTGGTTGTAGATTCGTCGCAGCTTTTCTTCCAGAGTTTCCTTTTCTTTGTGGGCTTCAATCAGTTTCGCCAGTTGTTCTCCCAAGCCTTTGGCCGCCCAACCCAGATGGGTTTCCAGCACCTGACCCACGTTCATCCGTGAAGGCACGCCCAAAGGATTCAGCACCAGATCCACAGGGGTGCCATCGGCGAAATAAGGCATGTCTTCAATGGGTAAAATCCTGGAAACGACACCCTTGTTACCGTGGCGCCCCGCCATCTTGTCACCCACTTGCAGTTTGCGTTTGACGGCCACATAAACCTTGACCATTTTGATGACACCCGGCGGCAGTTCATCTCCTTTTCTGAGTTTGTTGATCTTTTCTTCAAAGAGGGATTGCACCAGTTCCACCTGTTCACGGTAATGGTCCGTGATGCGCTCCACTTCCATGGTCAGGGCCGGGTCTTCCGAGGCTTGCAACTGATTCCAAAACCGAGTGGGAAGATCCAAAAGCACCTCGTCGGTGATGGGATCGCCTTTTTTCACATAGACTTTCTTTCCGTCCTTGATGGTGACGGCACTGGTTTTTCCGGCAAACAAAGCGGCGATACGTTTGGCCACACTCTTTCGAATGATTTCCAGCTCATCGCGCTGATCCTTTTCCAGACGCGCAATTTCTTCGTCTTCGATCATGCGTGTGCGCTCATCCTTGTCCACACCTTTGCGGGAAAAGACCTTAGCATCGATGACAATGCCTTCGACACCCGGAGGGACTCGAAGCGACGTGTCTTTGACATCGCTCGCTTTTTCTCCGAAGATGGCCCGAAGGAGTTTTTCTTCCGGGGTAAGCTGGCTTTCGCCTTTGGGTGTCACTTTGCCCACGAGAATATCGTTGTGGCGGATGTAGGCGCCGATTCGCACAATGCCGCTCTCGTCCAGGTTCTTGAGGGCCTCTTCTCCCACATTGGGAATGTCTCGAGTGATCTCTTCCTTGCCCAGCTTCGTGTCCCTGGCCAGAACTTCGAATTCCTCGATGTGAATGGAGGTGAACACATCGTCTCGCACAATGCGTTCGCTGACCAAAATAGAGTCTTCAAAATTATACCCGCCCCAGCTCATGAAGGCGATCATGACATTGCGGCCCAAAGCCAGTTCGCCGTGATCCGTAGAAGCCCCATCGGCGATGATCTGCCCTTTGCGAACCGTCTGGCCGGCACGCACCAGAGGCTTTTGATTCAAGCAGGTGTTTTGATTGGACCGCTTGAATTTAATAAGTTTATAGATATCCACGCCGCTGTCCCGGCTGCTCTGCGTTTCCACAGCCCGCACCACTATACGACTGGCGTCCACATACTCCACGATACCGTCCCGTTTGGCCACAATCACCACACCGCTGTCTCGGGCCACAATCCTTTCCATGCCTGTTCCCACCAAGGGGGCTCGTGTCTGAATCAGAGGCACGGCCTGGCGTTGCATGTTGGAGCCCATCAAGGCGCGGTTGGCGTCGTCGTGTTCCAGAAAAGGAATCAAGGAGGCGGAAACACTCACCAGCTGGTTCGGAGACACGTCCATGTAGCGAATCTCTTCCGGAGGCACCAGCATGAATTCACCGGCCACGCGAGCGGACACCTCATCTCGAAGAAAACGCCCGTTTTCATCCAAAGGAGCGTTGGCCTGGGCGATGGGGTAGTCTTTTTCTTCCATGGCCGTGAGGTATTCCACCTCTTTGTTTACGGTCTTGTTCTGCACCTTGCGATAAGGTGTTTCGATAAACCCGTAGGGGTTCACTCGAGCATACGTCGACAGAGAGACAATCAAGCCGATATTCGGACCTTCCGGCGTCTCAATGGGACAAATACGGCCATAGTGCGTCGGATGCACGTCGCGCACCTCAAAACCCGCTCGCTCGCGCGTGAGACCCCCTGGGCCCAAGGCGCTCAGACGCCTCTTGTGAGTCACTTCCGAAAGGGGATTGGTCTGATCCATGAACTGAGACAGCTGACTGGTGCCGAAAAACTCCTTGACCACCGCCGACACCGGTTTGGCGTTGATGAGGTCATGGGGCATGAGGGCTTCGATTTCCTGGAGACTCATGCGCTCTTTGATGGCCCGTTCCATGCGCACCAAACCGATGCGGTACTGGTTTTCCAGGAGTTCTCCAACGGCTCGGACCCTTCGATTGCCCAGGTTGTCGATGTCATCCACCGGGCCTTGAGTTTCCTTGAGGTAAATAAGGCGCTTGACGGCTTCCAGAATGTCTTCCCGCGTCAGGGTTCGTTGCTCCAGAGGAAAGTTCAAGCCCAGCTGATGATTCAGCTTCAACCGCCCCACCTCGGAAAGATCGTACTGTTCGGGGTTGAAAAACAAATTGTTGAAGAATTCCGTGGCTACCTCTTCCGTCGGCGGATTGCTGGGACGAAGCTTGCGGTAAATCTCCAAAAGGGCGTCTTTGCGGCTGGTTACCTTGTCTTGAAGCAGCGTGTTTCGAAACGCCGGGCTTACATCCTGACCCTGCAGATGCAACAGCTCCAGTTCCTTGATGCCTTTTTCCAAAAACAGATCCAAAAGGATCGGTGTGATCTCCTGATTACACTCGGCGATGATCTCTCCGGTGCTGTAATCGATGACATCATGGGCCAGAACCTGACCGACGATTTCCTCGGTCTTCATGGGAAGTCTTTGAATACCCAGGTCTTCGAGCCTTTTCAGAAGTTGTTTGCCAAGCTTTCGGTTTTTCTTGGCAATGATTTCGCCGGTGACCGGATGGACAATGTCCGCGGGAGCCTTGGTGCCTTCCAGGGTCTCTCTGTTAAGTTCCTTTTCCGCGTTTTCGGCGTCGATCAGAAAGACTTTTTCAGTGCGATAGAAGAAGTTCAGCAGTTCTTCGGTAGCGTAGCCCAACGCCTTTAAAAAGACGGTGGCGGGAAGTTTACGACGCCTGTCAATACGCACATAGAGGATGTCCTTGGGATCGAATTCAAAGTCCAGCCAGGACCCTCTCAGAGGAATGACGCGAGCGGAGTACAGAATCTTGCCGCTGGAATGCGTCTTGCCACGATCGTGGTCGAAAAAGATGCCCGGAGACCGATGGAGCTGGCTGACAATGACCCTTTCGGTGCCGTTGATGATGAACGTACCGTTTTCGGTCATCATGGGCAAGGTTCCGAAATAGATCTCCTGCTCCTTGATGTCTCGAATGGAGCGATGCCCGGTTTCTTTGTCCACGTCAAAGACCGCCAAACGGACGACGATCTTCAGGGGAGCCTCGTAGGTCATGCCCCGGGCCAGGCATTCTTCCACGTCGTACTTGATTTCTCCAAAACTGTACTGAGCGAATTGAAGTGAAGCCGTCTGACTGAAATCCTCAATGGGGAAAACGCTTTCAAAAACTTCCTGAAGACCCTTTCTCGCCCTTTTGTCGGGAGGCACGTCCATTTGAAGAAAGCCGGCATAGGACTCTTTCTGCATCTGGATCAGGTTCGGGATGTCCACGATCTTTTTGATCTTCCCGAAACTCTTTCGAACCCGGTACTCTTGGCTCAGAGCAGTTGCCATGACATCTCCTGCCATTTTTGAGAAATAATGTCGCCACTGGGTGACAAGGGCGACAAAGCCACCTGGATTCCGCTCAACGCGAAATCTTCGGTGGCACCGACATTCTGAAAGGAAAAATCGGAAGCCTCACCCCAGGGTGAGGACTTCCGACACACGGCAGGCCGAAAACTGGGATCACTTGATTTCCACGGTCGCTCCGGCTTCCGTGAGTTTCTTGGCGATTTCTTCGGCTTCCGCCTTGGGAATCCCTTCCTTCACCACGCCGGGAAGGTTTTCCACCAGGTCTTTGGCCTCCTTGAGGCCGAGGTTGGTCACCGCACGCACTTCCTTGATGACATTGATCTTCTTGTCGCCGACGGCGGTAATGACCACGTCAAACTCCGTTTTTTCTTCCACCGGCGCGGCTTCGGCACCGGGAGCCGCCGCCACGGCGGCCACAGCCACCGGCGCCGCGGCGCTCACACCAAAACGGTCTTCCAGCTCTTTCACCAGCTGGCTGAGTTCCAACACGGTCATGTTTTCAATAAACTTGATGACATCTTCCTTGGTGATTTCCGACATGCGAATGATCCTCCTTGCGTCCTATGCGTTTTCTTTTTCCCTTTGAATAGCAGCCAGCACGCCCACAAAGGCCCGCGGAACTCCGCTGAGCACTCGCACAAGGGCCGTCGGCACGGCATGGAGCGTTCCCAGCAATTTGGCCAAGAGTTCTTCGCGGGACGGCAGTTCCGCCAGAGCGAGCACGTCATCCACGCTGAGCACTTGGGTGCCCAGGACACCACCCTTCACCTTGAACTTGTCGTTTTGCTTGCTAAAGGCTTTGAGAGCCTTGGCCGACACCGCAGGATCACCGTAGGCGATGGCCACGGCGTTGGTGCCCTTCAGCAAGGGTTCCACCGCTTCAGCCCCTGTGCCCTTGGCGGCGATGCGCATCAGCGTGTTCTTGACAACCTTGAACTCCACGCCCTGCTGTGCCAGATTGTCACGCAGCGTCGTGATCTCCGCGACACTCAAGCCTTTGAAATCGGTGAGAATGGCGGCGGTGGCTCGCTGCAGCTTTTCGTGCAGCTCGGCGACCAACTGTTCTTTCTTGACTCTCTCCAAGCTCTCTCATCCCTCCTTTCCTCTGCCGGCGTGCTTTCCTCAACGCATGGTCCGCATGGAACGATCCCGTTGGTCTTTTCACCACCTCGGTAGGTCCCGTTCGGCGGCGCCTTGTTTTCCGAACGGATTTAAACACCTTCCCGATGTACCTACGGTCTCAGATGCGTGAAAGCACCCAACGGCAGTTTACGAGTGTCCGTTTTCCTGGACTTTAGCCCAGGATGCTTTTCACGGCCAGAGGGTCGATGCGAATGCCGGGTCCCATGGTGGTGGAAATGGCGATTCCTCGCAGATACGTGCCCTTGGCGGCCGTGGGTTTCAGCCGAATCAACGTGTCGATAAAGGTGGAAATGTTTTGCAAAAGTTTTTCCGGGCCGAAAGAGACTTTTCCCATGGGAGCGTGGACGATGCCGGTCTTTTCCACGCGAAAGTCCACCTTGCCCGCTTTGATTTCTTGAACCACCTTGGCCACATCGAAGGTCACGGTGCCCAGTTTGGCGTTGGGCATCAGGCCTCGAGGTCCGAGAATCTTTCCGATCTTGCCCACCTGGCCCATCATGTCCGGTGTGGCCACAGCCTTGTCGAACTCCATCCAGCCATCCTTGATTCTTTCGATGAGTTCTTCGCCGCCGGCCACGTCGGCTCCGGCGTCCAAGGCTTCCTTAACCTTTTCACCCTTGGCGAAAACGGCCACGCGCACCACCTTTCCCAAACCGTTGGGCAGCACCACCGTGCCACGGACCATCTGGTCCGCATGGCGAGGATCCACTCCCAGCTTCACGGCGATGTCCAAGGTCTCGTCAAAGGACGCGTACGCGCACTGGAGCGCCAGATTGAGGCCTTCTTCAAAGGTATAGCGCTTGGTTCGATCCACCTTTTCAAGCGCAGCGCGATATTTTTTCCCTCGCTTCGGCATTTCCTTCTCTCCAACCGACCCACTCTGTCACCAGACCGCGGCGACAGCCCACGGATTATTCGATAACGATTCCCATGCTGCGAGCCGTTCCTTCGATGGTGCGGATGGCCGCTGCCAGGTCTCGAGCGTTGAGATCGGGCATCTTGAGTTTGGCGATTTCTTCCACCTGAGCCCTGGTCACTTTGCCCACCTTGTCTCGGTTGGGTTCACTGGACCCTTTGGCGATCTTGGCCGCCTTTTTCAAAAGCACCGAGGCAGGCGGGGTCTTGGTGATGAAAGTAAAGGAACGATCCCCGTAGACGGTGATGATCACAGGAATGATCATCCCTTCTTGACCCTGAGTTCTGGCATTGAATGCCTTGCAGAATTCCATGATGTTGACACCGTGCTGACCCAGAGCCGGCCCCACGGGTGGGGACGGATTGGCCTGGCCGGCCGGAATCTGCAATTTAACGTTTGCTATCACCTTTTTTGCCATGTGACATCAACTCCCCTATGGTCTCATGCCCTGGAGCCGTCACCTCATGCCAAAGGGCAGGAAAAAAAAGGCGACGGTCAAAGGCCTACAGGCGTTGGACCTGCACAAAATCCAGCTCCACCGGAGTGGAACGACCGAAAATGGATACCAGCACGCGAACCTTTCCCTTTTCCGGAATCACCTGGTCCACGACACCATGAAAACTGGTGAAGGGTCCGTCCACCACACGCACTTCGTCGCCTTTTTCAAATTGATACTTGGGTCGAGGCTTCTGGACTCCTTCTTGCATCTGCTGCAGGATGGCCTGAGCTTCCTCATCGGTAAGCGGAATGGGCTTTTCCTGACTGCCGATAAACCCGGTCACTTTCGGAGTGTGGCGCACCAGGTGCCAGGTCTCATCGTTGAGTTCCATCTGAACCAGAATGTAGCCGGGATAGAACTTTCGCGAAGAAGCGCGGCGTTCTCCCTTGACAAGTTCCACCACCTTTTCGGTGGGTACCAGAATCTGACCGAAGTATTCGGACTTTCCCGCCGCCTTGATGCGCTCTTCCAAACTCGCTTTGACCTTGTGCTCAAACCCCGAATAGGTATGGACAATATACCACTGCTTTGCCACGCCTTTTCTCCCGCTCCCCTTAAGCCCCAACCCTGCTTGGGCTTTGGCGACTCAGCCGATGAGAAACCTCACAAAACGGGCTAAGATGAAATCCACGATACCCAAATAGATCCCGCAAAGGATCACGAGGATCACCACCACGGACGTGGAGCCGATGGTTTCCTTGCGGGAAGGCCACACCACCTTGCGCAGCTCATAGACCACTTCACGCAGGTATGTCTGAAAACGTGTCCAGAGGCTCGGCTCAGCGGGCCCGGCCTTGCGCGGTGCCTTCTTTTTCAAGGCCGCCGCTTCCTTGGCTTCCCCGGAACCGTCCTTTGATTTTTTGACCGGGACTTTCTTGTTCGTCTCCAAGTTTCGTCCACCTTCGTCCACGCCGCCATGCAGCCTGTGCGCTTTCATTGTCTTGGCTACGTTCACTTGGTTTCCTTATGAACCGTATGAGCGTTGCAGAACTTGCAATACTTGCGAAAGCTCAGACGATCCGGGGTCGTCTTTTTGTTTTTTGTGGTCGTGTAGTTGCGCCGTTTACACTCCTGGCACGCTAAAGTGACCAATACTCGCATCGTCTTTCACCTTTTCCGTCTCAAAGCCCAGCCGGGCTCAAGGCTTTACTCGATGATGTCGGTGACCACGCCGGCTCCGACGGTGCGCCCACCTTC
>JBBFKY010000018.1 GCA_037481875.1 Desulfosoma sp.
GTCATTGAGTCATTTGGTCATTGAGTCATGAACTTGCAACGACTCCCTTTTGCCTCAACCTGGGCAAAATTTGAGAAAGACGCTCCGAAGCGCTTGAAAGGCGGGGCAATGCCGACCAAACTGGAGCTTAAGCCGACGACCGCTTCGGATCACGCGCTCTACCAGAGAGATCAGTTCCTGGATCACGGTCTTGATGCGACGCCGCTTGGCCCGATGCCTTACGGGCGAAAAACGGCCCAGGAGCCCGTTTTGCCCCAGGATGCGCAAGATGTTGTCAGCCAGTCCGCCCAGGGTCAACTCCGGAGCCTTGGGAGCAAACTTTCTAGAGGGCAATCGCTCCAAGTCCAGATCGGACTTGATCTCACCGTGAAACGGCTCACTCAGACCTCGCTTCTAGTACAACTAAATCCCTTGATCCTCATCGATGGAAAGAGACGTCCACCAACCCTCCAGCGTGATATCGGGCTGGATCAGCATTTGTCCCTTGGCATCCGATATTCGCTCGGTGACCCGGATCACCAGGCGAAACCGATAGCTTTCCCCTCCATAGTGTCGTGTCACCCATGTGCTGAGGATCGCCACTTTCTTGCCGGGCCGGGGCTCCGTCACACGGCCCTCCCTGAAGGCCCGATCACGCCAAGAAAGGCGGTCCGCCCCGCGTGGATTCCATTGGATGATGAAGTTCACCTTAGGGTGTCGGCGAAGCTCCACAAGCGTTTCCAGAGCATCGTGAGCCGAGTCCGTTCGCACCAGCAGGGGCCTTTGGGTAACCTTACGAGCACGCCCCAGCATCTTGCGCACAAACCCCACAAATCCGTTCTGGGAATGCTGAGACCCCGGGCGAAGCTCTATGCCCAGACACCATCCCTCCTGGCGGAGGTAGGCCGCAATCGGAGCGTATCCCTCCTCGTTCTGGTACGTCCGCGACACCCCTTCTTTCTTTGTGTCGGAATTGTCCAGGCAGAAAACATCCAGGTCCAAAGCCACATCCCCCGTGGAAAGAGCCGTTACGGGAACCTGGGTCCTCTCGAGCAGTTCAACGCCTGCGGCGTCGGCAAGACGTTCGAAAACTCTCGCGTGCTTGTCGAAGCGCTGTCGCAAGGTTTCCTGCGAAGGGACCTTTTGGAATTCCAGAGCCTCTTAGAACCCGTCATCGCCGGCAACCCCCCTCGGCGGCTTCAACGTCGCTTTTCCTGGGACACAAAAGCCCCAAAGAGGTCTTGCCCACATCCGCGTGAGAGATCACCGCCCGTTCCGCAACTTCCCTTTCCAACCATTCGCAGAGGTCCCTGCTGCCGTTGATCAGATGGCCCACAAGAACCACGCCCGGGTGCCCGCTGTAGAAGGCCTTCGAAGATTGTTCACTCTCCATTATTTTCATGAGTGCAGCTGCCGGGTGAAATTGTGACAAGAGATCCTATAGCACAAAAGCGAATGAGCCTCAATACGATACCTGCGGCATGATACTGTTATGTATAGACACAATCTCACGGATTAAGGTGTGGCCATAGATGGAGAACGATTATTGGCGAGGGGGTGATAGCAGAAAGAAAAGTGAAAAAATGGGTCGATCGAGATAGGATGAGGTGGATAGTTAATCGAAAATACTCCACTTTGAATTTGTGAATCGGCTAATATCTAAAGAAAGGGGGGTAATCAAATGGTCAACATTATCAAAACCAAAGTCTTTATGTTTATTGTGCTTGTATTGCTCATGTTCATGAATGGGAACGCGTTTGCTATATCTGGAACGTTTAGTGGGATTTTTACTGACCCAGTCTTAAATCCCACGCGTGACCAACCCCATAATACTGGGATAGGTACGAATGCAATAACCTGGGGGAATGATCATCCTACAAATAATGATCCTGTCCTTAATGTCGGAGCCCTTACTTTTTTCGGTGCTGACTTCGATACGTCTGTGGGGGAGTCATTTGTTATGGGATACTTATGGTTTAGAAACGCCTCCACCGCGTGGGGAGAAATTGACCAAATTACCTTAACATTAGATACCGGGACTGTCGATCCGAACGATTATAGCAATCTTCAATTCCCATTGAGAATTGGATTAGGTCATACCCCGAACGGAGGTATAAACCCGTATATAGACGCGGACTACATCTATTTCCCGGATTATCCTGAATTCGGAAGCTTCCGTGTTTTTGAGGGAAACTCAACCTCAGTGGAACTTCTAGGAGTCTTTGGTTCGTTGACTTTCTTAGGCTTCGGCGCAGTAGAAAACCCAAATCTAGGATTTTTGAATCCGAGCACCCAGCCTAATCTTGTGCCGGAACCCACCACGATGCTCCTACTTGGGTCTGGGTTGTTGGGATTGGTAGGCTATAGGAGGAAGAAGTTCTTTAGAAAATAGAACGAATATTATATCGGAGGAGGGAAAAGGCAGGGCCATTATTCTTGGTCCTACCTTTCCTGAATCCGTGAGGTGTGGTGGAGCGAGCTAAGGTGTGGGCGTGGTGACCCCGTTTTGAGCAGTCGACGATGCCCTGTTTCAGCCATTTGCCCGAATCATCAGCTCTCAAGTGGCAGAAAAGTGCTCATGAGTGGAATCATTGAGCTGTTTTCGGGTATACTTCGCCCCCGTTCAACGTGAAAAAAGAATAGATCCAGGCTCTTGCAACGACTTCCTTTTGCCTTACCCAGGGGAAAAATGAGTCATTAAGTCATTAAGTCATTGAGTCATTGAGTCATGAACTTGCAGAGACTTGTTATTGTCTTGCCCTGGGCAAAATTTGAGAAAGACACTCCGAAACGCTTGAAAGGCGGGACAATGCCGACCAAACTGGAGCTTCAGCCGACGACCGCTTCGGATCACGCGCCCTGCCAGAAAGATCAGTTCCTGGA
Organism: Desulfosoma sp.; assembly: GCA_037481875.1. Lineage (NCBI taxonomy): Bacteria > Pseudomonadati > Thermodesulfobacteriota > Syntrophobacteria > Syntrophobacterales > Syntrophobacteraceae > Desulfosoma > Desulfosoma sp. The sequence continues at coordinate 2,863 of JBBFKY010000018.1, forward strand.
TCACGGTCTCTACGCGACGCCGCTTGGCCCGATTCGAGCGGGCGAAAATGGGCGAGGAGCCCGTTTTGCCTCAGGATGCGCAAGAGGTTTTCAGCCGGTCCGCCCAGGGTCCACACCAGAGCATCTGCGGCCAACTTTCCAGAGGGCTATCGCTCCAAGTCCAGATCGGACTTGATCTCACCGTGAAACGGCTCACTCAGACCTCGCTTCTAGTACAACTAAATCCCTTGATCATCATCGATAGAAAGAGACGTCCACCAACCCTCCAGCGAGATATCGGGCTGGATCAGCATTTGTCCCTTGGCATCCGATATTCTCTCGGTGACCCGGATCACCAGGCGAAACCGATAGCTTTCCCCTCCATAGTGTCGTGTCACCCATGTGCTGAGGATCGCCACTTTCTTGCCGGGCCGAGGCTCCGTCACACGGCCCTCCCTGAAGGCCTGATCACGCCAAGAAAGGCGGTCCGCCCCGCGTGGATTCCATTGGATGATGAAGTGCACCTTAGGGTGTCGGCGAAGCTTCAGAAGCGTTTCCAGAGCATTGTGGGCCGAGTCCGGTGTTACCCCTAAAATCAAGAAGCCGCCATGATGAGGAGGAAAGTAATGGAAAGAAAAAAAAGAGTAATTTTGATGTTGGGCGTTTTTGTATTTGCTTTTTGCGGAATTGCCTTTGCAAAGAAAGATGAAAAAGGCTGCAAAGACCATCCTATGTTTACAAGGATGGACAATTTTTACATTTTATCCTGTCAGGAACACAAATTCGCTGAAGCAGATTTCAGAGATGAAAACGGAAAAGAGGTAAAAGTGGAGGGCAAATTTTATAAAATAGATTACCACATAGAAGAAGGGGTTACGCCTCCTTCTGGATTACAGGTTCTCAGAAACTTCGAAAATGCCATTAAGAAGATAGGAGGAGTCAAAGTATTTCAGAAAGTTGATGATATTTGGTTGAAACTCGATAAAGAGGGGAAGACCTTTTATGTCCATGTGAGATCCCCATTTGGCGACCAGTATTATCTTACGATTGTTGAGGAAGAGGCGATGGTCCAGGAGGTTGTGGCGGACGCAAAGAGCCTGATGAGCGATATTCAGGCAAAGGGCAGTGCTTCAGTTTATGGAATCTATTTTGACTTCGATAAGGCTGATATCAAACCTGAGTCCGAACCAGCCATCAAAGAGATCGCAAAACTTCTTCAGGAGAATAAAGATGTGAAACTCTATGTGGTTGGACATACCGATAATGTTGGAACTATAGATTACAATATTAAGCTTTCAAAGGCAAGGGCAGATGCTGTGACCAAGGAGCTTGTGACAAAATACAAGATCTCTGCTGACAGGCTTAAGGCTTACGGAGTGGGGTCCCTTGCACCTGTGGCCACGAACAAGACCGATGAAGGGCGCGCAAAGAACCGCCGCGTGGAACTCGTGGAGCAATAGGGGAAATTAGTGAGAGGCTGTTTGGGAGGAGGAATACACGGCTCTGAAATGCTCTAAATACCACGGATAACAGAGAGACGTTTAAGACGAAGATGACGGGAAAGGGCCAGTCCACGGTGCGGGGTTAAGAGATGAGAAAAGCAATTACGTAGACGCTATTGAGTCTCTTGGCAATATTTTCCGCGCTGCCGCAAGTCCTCGGGAAAAATAACCCTTCCAAGGTCACGATGGTGGAGGTGGTAAGGGCAAAATTTGGTTCGGGTCCCAATGACATTGGGGTAATTACTCCATCTGAAGCGAATCCAGAAGGTCCCATGAGTTTTGCTCTTGGTGCAAACGGAGAGATCTTTATTCTCGATCAGACAAACTCCCGCATCCAAGTGTTTAAAGGCGGGAAAAGAATAAGAACAATTTCTATGCCATTAAAAACATTATGGGACATTGATGTTTTGTCTGATGCCAGAATCCGTGAGGTGTGTTGGATCGAGCTGAGTTGCGGGCGCGGTGACCCCGCTTTGAATCGTCGACGATGCCCTGTTTCAGCCATTTGCCCGAATCATCAGCTCTCAAGTGGCAGAAAAGTGCTCATGAGTGGAATCATTGAGCTGTTTTCGGGTATACTTCGCCCCCGTTCAACGTGAAAAAAGAATAGATCCAGGCTCTTGCAACGACTTCCTTTTGCCTTACCCAGGGGAAAAATGAGTCATTAAGTCATTAAGTCATTGAGTCATTGAGTCATTGAGTCATTGAGTCATTAAGTCATTGAGTCATGGACTTGCAGAGACTTGTTATTGTCTTGCCCTGGGCGAAAATTGAGAAAGACATTCCGAAGCGCTTGAAAGGCGGGACAATGCCGACCAAACTGGAGCTTCAGCCGACGACCGCTTCGGATCACGCGCCCTGCCAGAAAGATCAGTTCCTGGATCACGGTCTCTACGCGACGCCACTTGGCCCGATTCGAGCGGGCGAAAATGGGCGAGGAGCCCGTTTTGCCCCAGAATGCGCAAGAGGTTGTCAGCCAGTCCGCCCAGGGTCAACACCAGAGCCTTGGGAGCAAACTTTCCAGAGGGCAATCGCTCCAAGTCCAGATCGGACTTGATCTCACCGTGAAACGGCTCACTCAGACCTCGCTTCTAGTACAACTAAATCCCTTGATCCTCATCGATGGAAAGAGACGTCCACCAACCCTCCAGCGTGATATCGGGCTGGATCCGCCTACGTCCCTTGGCATCCAATATTCTCTCGGCGACCCGGATCACCAGCCGAAACCGAGAATTTTCCTCTCCATGGTCTCGTGTCACCCACGCACGGGAACCTGGGTCCTTTCAAGCAGTTCAACGCCGGCGGCGCCGGCAAGACGTTCGAAAAATCTCGCGTGCTTTTCGAAGCGCTGTCGCAAGGTTTCCTGCGAAGGGACCTTTTGGATGTCCAGAGCCTCTTGGAAGCCGTCATCGCCGACAACCCCCTCGGCGGCTTCAAAGTCGCTCTTCCCCAGACATAAAAGCCCCACAACCAATATCAATGGAAGACAATACAGTAGAGTTTTCACAACAAAGTAAATTTTTTCAATGGACTGCCAAGGACGTCTAACATCTTGCATCTGTTTTTTCTTGACACGCAACTACGCCATCCCGTACTCATCATCTATCTGAAAGTAAATGCGTATCCTCTCGCGTATATCCTCGTCACGGGTTTCCTTGAATTCTTGGACCCCGATATCTCGATGAAGTCGCCTGGTATGAAAAGGAAAGACAGCAGAAACCAGCCTGTGCGATGATGTTCTGCTGACGTTGCGTTTGTCGCATGGTTCTCAACCGCCGTCTGTGTTATGGCGGCCGCTGCCCGCATCGGCATATGACAGGAGGAATGGATCATGGATTGGTACCGGCGGGACATCGATACGGTGCTTTCGGAACTGGGCACCTCGGAGCACGGCCTGAAAGAAGAAGAGGCAAGGGAGCGTCTGAGCCGCTTTGGTCCGAACAAGCTGGCCGAGGTGGAGCGGATCAGCCTGATAAAGATCATCCTTCACCAGTTCAAGAGCCCTCTCATCTACATTCTGCTCATCGCGGCGGTGGTCACGTTTCTCCTGGAGGAATACAAGGACACCGGGGTCATCGCCGCCGTCCTGATCCTCAATGCCTTCATCGGATTCGTTCAGGAGCTCAAGGCTGAAAAACAGGTCCAGGCCTTGAAGAGCATGGTGGTGGCCAAGGCTCGGGTGCTCCGGGACGGGAAAGAGGTCGAAATCAACGGCGAGGCGCTGGTTCCCGGGGATATCGTGCTCCTGGCATCCGGCGGGCGGGTGCCGGCGGATGTCCGTCTGATAAAGACCATCGAACTCAAAGCGGACGAAGCCTTGCTCACCGGGGAGTCCGTCCCGGCTGAAAAGAAGAGTGAAACCATCCCCGATGACAACCTCACGCCCGGCGATCAGCGCAACATGGCCTTTATGGGCACGGTGATCGTCAACGGACGGGGCAAGGGGGTCGTGGTGGCCACTGGCTCCAGGACGGTTCTGGGCGGTATCGCCAAAGACGTCAAGGAGATACGGGTGGCGCAGTCTCCGCTGCAGGAGCGGATTGACCGTTTTGCCCGCGCCATCGGCATCATCGTCCTGGTGGCCGCGACGCTTCTCTTTCTGGTCGGCATCCTGGTGGGCATAGATGCCGTGGACATGTTCATGACAGCCGTGGCGGCCACGGTGGCCACCATCCCCGAGGGGCTTCCCATTGTGGTCACTATCGCCCTGGCCATCGGAGTGGCGCGCATGGCGCAGCGCAACGCCATTATTCGGAAGCTTCCGGCCGTCGAGACGCTGGGCAGCACGACGGTGATCTGTTCCGACAAGACCGGCACCCTCACGCGCAACGAAATGACGGTCAAGCAGGCCTACGACGGGCAAACCCTCTACGAGTTTACCGGCACCGGCTACAACCCAGAGGGTGGAATCCTCAAAGATGGGGAGGTCGTGGACCTGGCCGGTGCGGAGCAGCTTCAGTTGATCCTCAGGATCGGACTGCTCTGCAATGAATCCCGCGTGTACGAGGAGGGCGGTGAGTACCGGGTGGACGGGGACCCCACGGAGGGGGCGCTTATCGTTTCGGCCATGAAGGCCGGTATGGACCCCGAGCGGGAGCGGGAGGCCTTCCCTCAACTGGCAATCATTCCGTTTGAATCCGACCGTGGGTACATGGCCACCCTGCACCGGGCGGACCGTCGCAACCTGATTTTTGTCAAGGGGGCTCCCGAGAAGCTATTGGACCTGTGCACCCAAGGCCGAACGGAAGTCTCGGCGGAATTCTCGCGAACGGCCGAGGAATTCGGGCGCCAGGGGCTGCGTGTTTTGGGCATGGCCTGCAAGGAAGTCCCGGCCGATCAAACGGACATGACCATGGCAGACCTGAAATCCGATCTCGTGTTCGTCGGATTGCAGGGGATGATCGACCCTCCCCGGCCGGAGGCCATCGAAGCCGTTGCGGGCTGCAGGGATGCGGGGATTCGGGTGGTGATGATCACCGGGGACCATGCCGTCACCGCCCTGGCCATCGCCAGGAAGCTCGGCATCGCACCGGAAGAGGAGGCGGTGGAGGATCTGACGTCCAAGCCGGTGGATACACTGAGCGACGAGGAGATCCTCGAACTGTTCCAAGAATTGGTGACAGCTTTGGCCGTGCGTTCGGGACTGGTATCTCGCGAGGCCGAAAGCGCCACCGCTAAGCGTGTGCAGGCCATGAGCAACCCGGAATTCCTGGGGTTGCTCAAGGGCGTTCTGGCTTCGCTGGTCAAGAGGGCCGGACCCGAAGGGGCCGTGCGGAACGTGCTTTCCGGCAAGGAAATCGAGACCATGAGCGACGACGACCTCTACCATTTGGTCCAGAAGGTCTCCGTGTACGCCCGCGTCTCGCCACAGCACAAGCTGCGCATCACCCGGCAGCTCATCAAACGTGGCGAAATCGTGGCCATGACGGGAGACGGCGTCAACGACGCCCCGGCCCTCAAGGCGGCCCACATTGGGGTGGCCATGGGCAGGAGCGGTACCGACGTGGCCAAGGAAGCCTCGGACATGGTCATCGCCGATGACAACTTCGCCAGCATCTATCGGGCCGTGGAGCTGGGAAGGGTCGTGTTCGACAACATTCGCAAGGTCACTTTCTTCCTGATTCCGACCGGTATAGCCGCCATCATCACCATCCTGGCCACCGTGATGCTCGGCTTGCCGCTTCCCTACCTGCCGGCGCAGCTGCTCTGGATCAACATCGTCACCAACGGCCTGCAGGATGTGGCGCTCGCTTTCGAGCCGGGAGAAAAAGACGTCCTCAAGCGGCCGCCGCGGCCTCCTCGATCCGGCATTTTCAACCGCCTCATGGTGGAGCGCACCATCATCGTGGCCCTGCTGATCTCGGCGGGGGTCATCTACGAATTCATCCACGACCTGAATCGGGGCGCCTCCCTCGAGAAGGCCCGGACCATGGCCGTGACCCTCACGGTTTTCTTCCAGTTCTTCCAGGCTTTCAACAGCCGGTCCGAGTTGCAGTCGCTTTTCACGATGAATCCCTTGGGCAACCCGTTCCTTTTCTTCGGCACCCTTGCCGCCTTTGGCGCGCACCTTGCCGCCATTTATCACCCGGCCCTGCAGTGGCTCTTCGGCATGGTGCCCATCACTCTCGAGGAATGGATGCGGATCGCCCTTCTCTCCTTCACCGTCGTGGTGGTGGTGGAAATCGACAAACTCGTGCGCAGAATCATCGCCGGCCAACGGTGACGGTCTCTCGTGAATGGGAAAGCGGGATGGGGCGGGCCGTAGGTACAGGCTCATCGTTCAATGCCGGCGCGGGGAGAGTGGCGTGTGAATGCAGGCATCGGGCTTGAGCCCGATTCATCTCAGCGGATGAAATAGCCATCCGGAACGTATTCCTGCACCATCCTCTGAGTGTTGAAAAACGACCCGTTGATGGTGCTGCGATACATCATCATCTCGATGAAGCGCTCGCGGTTTCCGTATTAATGGGGAACGATGTGCTTTTCCGGTTTTTCGTAGAGCGACGGTGTATCCTGGGCTCAGAGCATCCTGACCCCGCCCATGCCCAGGATCACCTTAAGGGAAATCCGGTAGTGCTCGCCCCCGCCATAAAGAGACTGGCTCAGTCCGCGATCCCACTCGGCGTTCTTTGGTAGATCGGCGTCCAGAAAATAGATGGAGACCGTGAAACCTCCGACGCCCGTGACATCGTAGCGCCAACTCCACAGATGAACGGTTCGCCTTCCACAAGGATCGAAGCCCGCGGTGAGCATGCCTCAAACAACCCTTCGACGGCCTATGCCGCTGGAGCTTCCACCTGCCAATCGTCCTGTTCGAGCCTTTGACGAAAGTAACCCTTGCGCTACAGGAGCGTTACGGCCCGGCGCAGTCGGGCACCCAGGCGATAGGTCCGGTGGCATCGTGGAAACGTCCTTCTGTCACAGAAGTCCCCCGGGCTCCTTCCTCAAAAAAGAAAGAAGCGGCATGGTCAGCAATAATCCAGTTCTGGCGGAATGGAATGGGACAGGTGACGACACGTTCATTATCGAGAGATACTGGACGGTTCAAGGGGGTTCTTCGCCTTGTCTTTTGGACAATTTGGCACCTTGTGCTTGAATGGGCAAAGGCGACGAGAACGGTACCGTCTCGCCGTGTCGATTGGGTCTGTCACCAGATAACCGAGGACCTCTGCCGACGGCTGTCCACTATGAGTCATGTGAATGCTTCCTTGTCCAACGTCCTAACGCCTGAATCAAGCCGCGCCGCAAAACGGCGTCGGCTTGAATGTTTTTTAGGCATAACTGGATTTTCGCTATTTTCCGGGTCACCCGATAGTCTTTCATCACAGCTGCATCAGTGCAAATACACCCCAGCCCAGGTATTCACGCGTATAAGTGACGTAGCGCACTGGTTCCGAGGTCAATTTATCTCTGACGTCTTTCGCAAGTTCGTCGTCGGGATTCGCCCCAAGCCATTGTCGCATGGTGAGCCATTTGGCCGCCTCGTATCGGTCCCAGCTATCTTGGTCGGCTAAAACCATTTCAACGACGTCGTAGCCAAGGCGACCGAAAAACGCTAAAAGTTCCGGAAGTGTGAAAAAGTCGGAGATTGAGTCGGCTAGGCACCCTTTGGCAACGTCTTCCGTTGGTGGCAACTTCCGCCAGTAGGGCTCGCCGATGAGGATGATCCCTCCGATGCGGAGGCTCTGCGCCAGAAGCTCGATAGTTCCGGAGACTCCTCCACCGATCCATGTGGCGCCGATACAGGCTGCCACATCGACCTTCTCGTCAGCGACGTAGCCCGTAGCATCGCCATGGATGAACTTGACTTGGTCAGCCACGCCGAGTTCTTCAGCGCGGAGTTTTGCTTGTTCGGTGAACAACCGGCTCATGTCGATACCAGTGCCGACGATGCCATAATCGCGTGCCCAGGTACACAGCATCTCCCCCGAACCGCTGCCGAGGTCGAGCATCCGGGTTCCCCTTTCCAAACGTAGTGCAGCGCCGAGAGTGGCAAGCTTTTCGGGTGAGAACGGGTTATGGATGCGGTGAGCACGTTCGATGACGTTGAAGATCCGTGGAATGTCCAATGCAGAAAATCTCCTTACGGGGGTGAATAGATTCGGTCACTGCCTAACGAATGCGTTCACGCGCCGGCGTAGCCGGTGGCGTCGAACCGGTTGTCAGGCGTTTTCCTCTGCAAACTTGCCATGAAGTTCAAATGCCGCTTCAGTCGCACGTACCCATGCCCAGAGCACGATACGCGCAAGAGATGTTTGAGCTGCCTTCGGATATTACACCCGCTTTATTCAAGAAGGTGGTGATTGCTATGATGCTGGCGAGAATCAATAACAAAACTTCGGCTGCTCGTGCTTTCCATCCCACTAGTATGAGCGCCGGGACTGCGATTAAGACTGCATCGATGATCAGTGAAGGGGCAATAAATACTCCAATTCCTCCTTGAATCCCTGCAACAACAAAGAACCCGATTGACGTGTCTTTTATCACTCCTGAATCCGTGAGGTGTGGTGGAGCGAACTGAGCTGTGGACATGATGACACCGTTTTGAGCAGTTGACGATGCCCTGTTTCTGCCAATCGCACGAGTCATTGACTCTCCAGTAGCAGAAAAGTGGTCATGACTGGGATCATTGAGCTGTTTTCGGGCATACCTCGCCCCCGTTCAACATGAACATAAAGTAGATCCAGGCTCTTGCAAAGACTCCCTTTTGCCTCACCCGGGGGAAAAATGAGTCATTAAGTCATGAAGTCATTACGTCATTGAGTCATTGAGTCATTGAGTCATGAACTTGCAGAGACTTGTTATTGTCTTGCCCTGGGCAAAATTTGAGAAAGACGATCCTAAACGCTTGAAAGGCGGGACAATGCCGACCAAACTGGAGCTTCAGCCGACGACCGCTTCGGATCACGCGCCCTGCCAGATAGATCAGTTCCTGGATCACGGTCTTGATGCGACGCCGTTTGGCCCGATTCGAGCTGGCGAAAAACGGCCCAAGAGCCCGTTTTGCCCCAGGATGCGCAAGATGTTGTAAG
>JBBFKY010000019.1 GCA_037481875.1 Desulfosoma sp.
AAGCCGCGTGGAAGAGTCGGTCGCCGCCAGCCCAACCCCATCCTACCGCCGGTCCTCAAAGACCGGCTTTTCTATTTTTCTCTCCATTGAAACATCGTGCCTTCGTGGTTATAAAACCTGCACCGAAAACATACGAACGTCAAAACAAGGAGTCAGCCATGCAACGGGTCGTCTCGGTGCAGGATTTTTTTCAGGGCTTTTCCGACGGTGAGTACCTCTACGTTGGTTTTTTAAAAATGCGAGGCACATGGATTCCTCTGTGCGGTCTTAAGGATCCTCAGCAAAGCAAGGCTTTGGACATGATCTATGTTTCACGAGCCTATGAGCCCATGGCCGCTGCGACGGCCGCCTACGGTGACCAGGTCTCGGGCGTGGAACAGACTTTTGTTCAATATTTAATGCTTGGTGAAATTCGTAACCTCATCGATCGATACGGCTTAAGCTTTGTTGCCGAGATCGCCGAAGAGGAAGGTGCGGCATGCGGTTGCGGCTGCGGTTGTGGAGGGTAGCTTAAGGTCGGAGTTTCAAGGAGGGAGTCATGGCCCGTATCATTTATTGCCATCCGGCAAAAACCAAATACGAGTTGCATCTCTTCACCGATTTGGATTTTTGGGATGCGAGAAAGATCCTTAAAGACCTGGCGCTGGTCAAGCGCAATTTCGGGGACAGCCCTCCAGGGGACGAATTTCCCACCCAGGTGGTTCTTGAAGAGGCTTCGGCTCGCCTTCAGTCTCTGGTGAAAAAGCGATTGGCCAAAGCCGTCCCTTCTCCTGCGCGTCATGTGGTGGTGCGATCCTTGCTCATGGATGGATTTTATGAATTTGATCCCTCAAGGTATTTTCCGGAGCACTGGTCGCGATCTCTTATCGAGCACTTTCTCTCTTATCGTCTGCCCGTCGAACACGGAGTGCTAAACAGCCCTTACAACACCTATAGGTTGGAATGGCATGGAAGTGTTATTCGCGTGGTGCCTGAGAAGAGACCCCAAAAACATGATCCCGTGATTCATACTCGCCGTCAGGCGCGCAAGCACCTGATGGTGCCTACCTGTTTCTAGACCTTCCCGTTGCTGAGCAAAGCAGGGCGCTGCGCCCTTCACGGCGCTTGGCTCGTGAAACGAGTTGACAAGCCTTTGGGGATCTTATATGCATAGGTGTCCCATAGGTGGCGTGGATTCGCTTTAGTGGCCGGCGCACCGCCTTGACGTGTGAACCTACCTCGTAACCAAACGCTTCTATCGGTTCGGATGGTCATCATGGTAAAGGGCTGCAGAGAAGAGCGACGGAATCACGAAGCCGTGGAGGCTTTTGTTCTGTTGCTTTCTCTGTCCTTTTTTTCACGGAACGGACCGACATCTTTCCTCATAAATCCTTGATAAAAAAGGAGGTTTCGGCAAGAGACAGCAAAAAGCATCGTAGGCTGCGTGGCAAAATGAAAAAAGGCACAAGCATTGAAAGGAGGGACGACCTTGGCATTCCAACCTGTACAACAAAAGTATACTGGTAGTATTCGCGAGGTGACCCTGGGCACCGGCGACAAGGCTGTGGTCATCGGCGGTCGATCGGCTTTTCCTTTTCACTCTTTTGAAGGCCAGATGCCGCATGCTCCGCGGATTGCCATGGAGATCTGGGACAAGGATCCCAGCAACGAGTGGTCCGAGGTGGCCAAGGAACCGTTTAAGGATGTTCTCGAAGACCCGGTGGCGTGGGCGAAAAAGTGTGTCCAGGAATACGGGGCGGAGATTCTGGTGATTCAGACCAAGAGCGCTGATCCCAACGCCGACAACAAACCGGCTGAGGAAGTGGCCGCGGTGGTCAAGAAGGTCGTGGATGCGGTGGATGTGCCGGTGGTGGTCTGGGGTGTGGGCAATCACGAAAAAGACTCCCAGGTTATGCGTCTTGTGGCCGAGCAATGTGCGGGAAAAAATCTTGCCATCGCCCCGGTGGAAGAAGGCGATTACAAACAAATCGCCGCGGCCTGTTTAGGCTATAAACACACGGTCGTGGCCTCGACACCCATCGACGTGAATCTCGCCAAGCAGCTGAATATTCTTCTTGGGAACCTGGGCGTCAAGGAAGACAAAATCGTTATGGATCCCACCACAGGCAGTCTGGGTTACGGTTTGGAGTACACCTACTCGGTCATCGAACGTATCACTCAGGCGGCTTTGACCCAAGGTGATGAAAAGCTGCTTCAGCCCATTATCTGTAACGTGGGCAACGAAGTATGGAAGACCAAAGAAGCCAACCAAACCAATGAAGAAGCGCCTCAGCTCGGCGACCAAAAAACCCGCGCCGTGATGATGGAAGCCATCACGGCTGTAGATTTATTGCTGGCTGGTGCGGACGTGGTGGTTCTGCGGCATCCCGAGTCCGTGACCTTGGTGAAAAATTTCATTCAAAAAATGGCTTAGTTCTGCCGAAACGGCGAGGCATTGAACCGCTTATAGAAGACCTCATGAAGAGGGAGAAGGAAAGAGCCATGGCCGAAGAGAAGGAAAAGAAGGCGAAGACTTACAATTTTCGTGAGTTTTCCA